>CAYYFT010000171.1:0-3776 GCA_964471015.1 uncultured Pirellulales bacterium
TTACTTCAAAGTTAAAAGAGTTTCAACAAGGACAGCAACAAACTTCGAAAATGCTCAAGGAGCTTTTAGGCAAGGGGGAAAAGCTGAGAATAAAGGATTTTAAGGCAATGCTTATCGAGTTCAAAAAGCAGCGAGAGGAACGCGTAGCCTATCAGGAGCAAAGACACCAGGAAGTCAAAGATATGCTCAGTAAATTCAAGACCGAACGCACGCAAATAGAACGAACTCGTCTTGCTGAGCAGCAGGAAAACGCAAAATGCAAATAACCGGTAACCATGAGAGCTATCATAAATAATATTATAGATTTTTACCAGATGCAGGCGAAAGCCTTAAGTGTTTTGTTAGATAGCACGGAGAGGGCCTTAGAGCAATCGGAAAAGAAAAGAAAAGCTGATGAGCAGGCGCAAAAAGTGGAGAGCTTTGCAAGGAATTTAACCCTGGATTTGAATAATATGCTCGCCAAGTTTTACTTTCTGAAGGAACGCAAAAGCAGAAGGCAGGAGCAGATGACCACTGGTCAGGAGAGAGCTGTTGCCGAGTTCGCGGTTTTTGTCAAGGCTTTGACCAGAAATCTATCTTCACTGCTCAAGCGCTTCCAGGGAAGTCAGAGCTTTGAAGATAAGATTGATAAGGAAATAAGAGAGCTTGAAGCCAGCGTTGGGCGGAAACTACAGGAGTTTGACGAAGCTTTGGATGAAACTAAGGCCACTTTGACCATTCGTCTCATTGAGTTTGCCCAGAATATTACCGGAGGTTTTGCCAAACTTCTTATTAAAGTTCGAAGTATTGCTCGCACAGTAGCAAATCGAAGAAAGTTAAATAAAACGCTGAAGAAATCAACCCAAAACATTAAGAAACATTCTCCATTGCGGGCCCAGGGCGCCTACGACAATGAATTGGAAAATCTATTTAAATGCCCAAGTATAAAATCGGTCAGCAGTGATGAAAAAAATTCAAAACGTCTGATACACTTAAAAGTATAAGAGAATGCAAAAAGCAAAGATCCAATATGTTTTAGAACGGCTAAGTGAAGAGCTTCGGCGATTTATTGATACTATTGGCGACGTTCCTTATGTTGCCTTGCCTTCAGAAAAGCCAGAGATCATTTGCTTTTCTGGGAAAATCAAGGAACTGACCGGCTATGATGCTAATGAGATATTGGCCGATGGGCAGCACTGGGCAAATATGATTCACCCTGAGGACCTAGTGCGGGTTTTTGATGCCTTTAACAGGTGCAAAAACGAGGGGACTCCATTCGAAATAAAGTACCGCCTTATCCATAAGGATGGTTCACTGCGCTACGTTGTCGACAAGGGTGAACCTGTTTTTAATAACAAGTTGGAAATAACCCAAATTGAGGGAATAATAACGGCTATCGGCCAAAGCTGTAAGGCCGAGAACACACCGCTATCGGAAATTACGAAAGTAACAAAGTTCGGTGACGTAAGTTTAACCGTTTCTTAAGAAGAAAATTTGAAAAATGTTTTAGAAGGAGAAGCGAAATGGTAATGACAATAGCAGAAGATATGAAAAAGCTGACGGAGAACATCATTATTTCCAATGATGTTCGGGTAAAAACGCTAGGTACTCTGGTGGCTGATACCCATAAAACCTTGAAAGGGTTTGAACGGGACCGGGAAAAGATGGCAGGGGAACAGGCTAAATCACTGGGTGATTTCGTGAAAGGCCTCACCAAGAATGTTGAGGATATGCTCAAACGGTTTCAAAAAGAGCATAAGGCTGTGGCGGATGAATTAAGGGCTGGCCTTGAAAAGGGAGAAACAGAAAGGCTTAAGGATTTCCAGAAAATGATGTCTGACATCCAGAAGGCTATAAAGGAAATCGAGACTTTCGTTGCGAACAAACTCAAGGAATTCGATGCTGCCCATGCTGATATGAGCGAGGAGCTTAAGAAAGAGCTGAGTAGCTATGTAATGGGTATCGTTAAGGAAACTCAAAAGCTCTTGAAAGAGTACAGCTCTGAGATGGCACAGGCAAAGAAGACCTGGAAAGGGATGAGTGCTACGATGGCCAAGGCGAGAAAAGCCGGCTTTCTGATGCCGGAAATCGACGCCGGAGAAAAGGTAAGGACCGTTAAGCAGGCAACTCGTCTCGGCGGAGGCTCGCCGAGCCGTAGCGGGACACGTAAAGCTCAAGGTAAAAAGAAAACCTCAACAAAGAGCAAAGGCAGCAGGCAAAAGGCTCACGCTGGCGTCTAAGTGGTTGTCATTGCGAGCCAACCGAAGGTTGGCGTGGCAATCTCATCCGTTGTATTTTGAGATTGCTTCGTCGCTGTGCTCCTCGCAATGACAGAAGGAATACCGAGCTATCGTTGGCGAAAAAATCTAGGAAAGTGTAAACCCGCCACAGGCGGGTAAATACAAATTCGTGGAGGTATCAGATTATGAGCCAGACAACATCTGTTAGACCTGAGATAATGTGCGCTTTTTGCAAAGGTTCGGGAAAAGACCCCTTTGACCTATTAAGCGAGCTTGCCGTCTGCCAGGTCTGTGGGGGCACAGGCAAGGTTGAGGTCAAGGAGCCGGCAATTAAATGTGCTTTTTGTAAAGGCACGGGTGTCTATCATGATACCCGGGTTACCTGCACTATATGTAACGGCAAAGGTATGGTTACGGTTCCTAAAGGCCCAACTGACCAGTGCCCTGACTGTGAAGGCACGGGTGTAGCAATGGATAGCGGAATGCCCTGTCTTAAGTGCAGGGGCAAAGGGGTTGTTTCGAGATGAATGAAATGACAAGATTGGATTCTCATAAAAAAGACTTTGCCAAAAAGAGAGATGAGGCGCTGACTAAATTTAAGTCGCTCAAACAAAACTTCAGAAAGAGAGAAAAGAAAATAAGGACGGATTTAGAAAAAGCGAGCAAAATCTGGGGAAAATTAGGCCAAAGATTCAAGTGGTGGCAGTCGCTGCCATAAAAAAACAAGAATTTCTAACAGAAAAGGAGTGAAATAGAAATGATTGACGAAATGACAACAGTATTGGAACCGAGGCCTTTGTCAGACTTTGTGGAAACAAAGTATGTAAAGGAGATTACCAACCGAGCACTTTCTTACATTAAGGCTGGTTTTCCAGTCCATCTTAGAGGGCCCTCCGGCACCGGCAAAACGACATTGGCAATGCATCTGGCAAGCAAAATTGAAAGGCCGGTCGTGATGATTCACGGCGATGAAGAGTTCTCAACCTCGGATTTGGTCGGTGGTGAACATGGTTATAGGATCCGAAAAGTTGTGGACCGCTTTATTTCAAGAGTTCTGAAGACAGAAGAGGATATGGTCAAACGCTGGGTGGACAACCGTCTGACTGTCGCCTGTAAATATGGATTCACTCTTGTTTATGATGAGTTCACACGTTCCCGGCCGGAGGCGAATAATATTCTGCTTTCTATCCTGCAGGAAAAGATGATGGATTTGCCGGTCGGACGTGGCGGTGAGGAGCCATATTTGAGGGTTGATCCTGATTTCACTGCTGTTTTCACAAGCAACCCAGAGGAATACGCCGGCGTCCATAGAAGCCAGGATGCTTTAAGAGACAGGATGGTAACTATGGATCTGGACCACTTTGACTATGATACAGAACTGGCTATAACACAGGCTAAATCCAAACTATCCAAACAAGACTCTCAAATAATAGTGAACATCGTAAGGGGCTTGAGGGAATCCGGGAAGTGTGAGTTTGCACCAACCGTTCGCGGCTGCATTATGATTGCAAAGACGCTTAAGGCTCAAAAATTAACTCCTTCCAAATCAAGCAGCGC
>CAYYFT010000172.1:0-3758 GCA_964471015.1 uncultured Pirellulales bacterium
CTCACCATACCAACAAGATTCGGGCAATCAACGGTTTGAGGGTGTAAATAGTTTCACCTATGAAGGCGGGTGGTCACAAAATATGGTTTGGATTTTTGCTTCGGGTGTAGATGATTACACTCTGGGATATTATGGAGATTCTCGGTAGCGCATATGGCAGGTTTTTTCGACCAGACAGTAGTTAATCAGGTTCAGCAGGCCAACGACATCGTTGACGTAATAAGCGAGCATGTGAATCTGGTGAAAAAGGGCAGGGAGATGGTGGGTCTGTGCCCTTTCCACGACGACCATCGGCCGAGTTTGAATGTCAACGTCACCAAGCAGATATTCAAGTGTTTTGCCTGCGGTGCCGGCGGTGACGTGTTCAAATTCGTCCAGATGCGAGAAAATCTGTCTTTTTCTCAGGCGATAGAAAGATTGGCCGAGCGCGTCGGCATAAAACTAAAACCCAGAACCCAGGACTCAAGACCCAAGAGTCAAGATTCGGATGTTGACCCAAATAAGCTGGCGAAGGTCAATGAGTGGGCTGCTAAATACTTTCAGGAAAATCTCGTAAACAAACAGGAAGGCAAATCAGTCCTTGATTATATCGCTGAAAGACAAATAACACGGGAAAGTGTGAAAAAATGGCGGCTTGGTCTGGCTGTATCAGGTGATGATTTAATCAGGACGGCGAAAGCTAAAGGTATTCCAACGAAGCTGCTGGAACAGACGGGGCTGGTTGCAGGCCAAATGGGCAGCGGCTTTAGCGATAAGTTTGTAAACCGGTTAATGTTTCCTATTACCGACGTAACGGGAAGGGTAATCGGCTTCGGCGGACGAACGCTGGATGAAAAAGGCGCTAAATACATAAATTCGCCAACAACGGCCCTGTTCGACAAAAGTAATTCGCTATACGGCCTTGAACAGGCCCGGCACAGAATTGTCTCGACAGGGACAGCGGTTGTCGTGGAAGGTTACACCGACGTCATAATGGCGCACAGTAAAGGCTGTGACAATGTGGTTGCGACCTTAGGCACGAGCTTTACGCCTGGGCACGGGCGAATTCTGCGGCGATACGCAAAAAAAGTAGTTTTAATTTTCGATGGCGACACTGCAGGTATAGAAGCCGCCAACAGGGCGCTTGAGGTTTGTCTCGCACAACATATAGATATCGCTCTGGCTTCGGTGCCGGAGGGAAAAGACCCCTGTGATTTTCTTTTAGCTGCCGGCAAAGAGCAATTCGAGCAATTGATAGACGAAGCTGTGGATGTTTTCCAGTTCAAATGGAGCAGATTAGCAGAGAGCTTCGGCAGGGATGAGACTCTTGCCGGAAGAAAATCAGCTATTGAAGAGTTTTTACAAACAATAGCGACAAGCTTATGGTCAGGCAATCTGGCAGCAATAGAGAAGGGTCTGATAGTTAACCGGCTCTCGAAGATTATCGGGCTGAACAGCAAAGAGATAAACGCCGAATTGCGCAAAAGAATTGGCAGGGCGGCAAAAACCGCAAGCTACAATGTGGATAACCAAAAAGTGCGAAGCATAGATTTAGGTGATGGCTTCTTCGCCGTAGCACAGCGGGAGATTTTGGAAGTACTGCTGAATGAGCCGAAGCTGTTTGAAGTCGTAAAACGAAAAATTACAGCCGAGGACTTTAGTGTTCCGATATTGAGGCAAACAGCATCAATACTATTTGAAACGCTAAACACCGAACCCGGAGCTCGCCTGACAGAAATACTGGCCAGAGCAGAATCACCGGAAGCAGGCGGTCTTATTGTGGAATTAGCACAATCAGGAGAGGCAAAAGCCAATTTCGAATCCCGTTTGACCGGGGCACTGGATGCGATAGGTCGGCATCGGGCACAGACAAGAAAAAACGAGATTAAGGCAATAAAAGACCAAACGCAGTTTCTGCGGCGTGTCCTTGAAAATACGGGAAAACAAAGTCCACACAGCACGGGAATGACATAGTGAAATTGACGATTGTCTATTGAATATTGACTATTGAAAAGTAAAAAAAGTCATCAGGAGTAATGAACCGCAGGTAGTCATCAATAGTAAATAGAAAATAGTAAATTGAAAATAGTCAGTAAGGGCGCCAATTGTGGCAAAAAAAAGGATAAAAGCCAACAAACCAAATGCCTCCGACGAAACCGGGGTTAATGCCGAGGCCTCAGCGAGCACGAAAATCAAAAACGCTGAACAGCAGATAAAAGCGATTACCGAAAAGGGCAAGAAAAAAGGATACCTTACTTACGAGGAAATGAACGAAGACTTGTCCGAGGACCTTGTTAGTCCTGCTCGTCTGGACAGCTTATTGGCAACGCTGGATGAAATGGGAATCCACCTTCTTGATGAAGCCGATGTGGAAAAGCAGGCAGGAGAGGAATTTGAAGCACCAAGAGGCGAGCAAGAAGCCGCTAAAGAAGAGCAGCTCAAAGAGGATGAACTGCTGGAAAAACAGCTGGTTGGTGCGGAAGCTGCCCGGCGGATTGACGACCCTATAAGAACGTATCTGACCCAGATGGGTGAGATTCCACTGCTGACGCGAGAACTGGAGATTTCGCTGGCTCGCAAGATAGAACTGGCGCGTATGAGCTTTAGAAGAAGAATGCTGGAATGCGATTACTGCACCAGAGGCGCCGTGGATATACTCGAGCAGGTGCACGAGGGTACGTTGAGCTTCGATAGAACGATGAAGCTTAGTACCGCCGAAAACCTCGTCAGGTCAGTAATAAAGAAACGGATGCCGGGGAACATTCAAACGGTAAATAAACTGCTGAAGATTAATCAAAGTTTGTTTAGGAAATCCGTGCAAAGCAAATTCGACGACGGCGGCAAGGGCCCCGACAAGTCGGATTTGAAACGGATATACAGAAACAGACGCAAAATCGCGACGTTGCTGGAAGAGCTCAGCCTGCGAACGAGCAGAATTCAACCAATGAAAAATAAAATGCACGGCATCTGCCAGAAGATGCATCAATTAGAGCAGATTATCGCAGGCGGGGTCACTGGGGATATAACGACTGAAGATATTGAGACGGTGAAGCAGGAGCTGGCTGGCTTGCAGGAATTGGCGATGGAAACTCCAAAGCAGCTCGATAGAAGATTGCGAGCCATCGATAGAGTCTTCAACCAATATGAACACGCCAAACGAACACTATCAAGTGCAAACCTTAGATTGGTGGTTTCAATTGCCAAGAAGTATCGAAACCGCGGTTTGAGCTTTCTGGATATAATCCAGGAAGGCAACACCGGGCTGATGAGGGCGGTGGATAAATACGAATACCGCAGGGGCTACAAATTCAGCACCTATGCCACTTGGTGGATTCGCCAGGCAATCACCAGGGCGATTGCCGACCATGCACGAACGATTCGCATTCCGGTGCATATGATAGAGACAATGAGCCGACTGCGAACCGCCAACAAAACTCTGGTTCAGAGATTAGGCAGAGAGCCAACAGTTGAAGAACTCGCCAAAGAAGCCGAGATGAGTATAGACGAGACCAACAGAGTTGTGAAGATATCCAAGCACCCAATCAGTCTTGACAGGCCCATAGGCGAAAGCGAAGACAGCTATTTCGGTGATTTTATCGAAGATGATGATATCGACTCGCCGGTGGCCTCGGCTACTCAGGAGATGCTCAAAGAAAGAATCGATATGATTTTGAAAACACTTTCATATCGCGAACGTGAGATTATCAAACTGCGATACGGAATTGGCGACGGCTACACCTATACGCTGGAAGAAGTGGGCAGAATTTTCAAGGTTACAC
>CAYYFT010000173.1:0-3739 GCA_964471015.1 uncultured Pirellulales bacterium
TGCTGAAAAAGCACAATCAGAGCCATCTTTTGGCGTTTTGGGAGCAGCTAAACCCGGCCCAGAGGCAGGATTTGTGTGCACAAATCGAGAAGCTCGATTTTTCAGAAATAGACGATTGGGTAGCTGAATACATTAAAAACCCTGCTTCTGCCGCCATACCTGCTGATTCTACCCCTGCCGGGTTCTACAGTTTTAATCCGGCTGGCCCGGAGCAAAAACGCAAATACACCCAGGCCAAAGAATCGGGCAGGGAGCTGATATCGGCTGGCAAGGTGGCTGCCTTTGTCGTCGCCGGTGGACAAGGAACAAGGCTCGGATTTGCCGGGCCAAAGGGAAATTTCCCCATCAGCCCTGTTAAAAGCAAAACACTGTTTCAAATCTTCGCCGAAATAATCGCTGCGGTCTCAGAAAAATACCAAACCGTCTGCCCCTGGTATATTATGACCAGCCCTTTGAACCACGCCGAGACTACAGAAATCTTTCATTCAAATAATTATTACGGCCTGGACAAGAATGATGTCTTTATATTTCAGCAGGGTACATTACCCAATTTTAGTTTCGACGGCAAAATTCTGCTGGCTGACAAAGCCAATATAGCCTGCTCACCTGACGGACACGGCGGAAGCTTGAAAGCGCTTTATAAAAGCGGGGCTGTCGAAGATATGAAAAAACGAGGCATAGAGTTCATAAGCTATTTCCAGGTCGATAATCCACTGATAAGTATTTTTGACCCGCTTTTTATTGGCCTGCACGCTCTCGATAAGGCCGAAATGTCTTCAAAGGCCGTGATAAAGACCGGGCCAAAAGAAAAGCTTGGCAACTTCTGTTTGGTCGATGGCAAAGTAAACGTAATCGAATATAGCGATTTGCCTGTTGAGTTGGCGGAACGGCGAGGCCACGAGGGCTCTTTGTTCTTTGAACTTGGTAGTATCGCCGTTCACATTATCAATCGTACCTTCGTTGAAAGGCTGAACGCCGAGGGTTTTGCCTTGCCCCTGCACAGAGCCGTCAAGGAAGTTCCACACATCGACCAGTGGGAAAATTTTGTTGAGCCTGCTCAACAAAATGCTATAAAATTGGAGAGCTTTGTTTTTGATGCTCTGCCGTTAGCTTCGAGGTCAATAATACTGCAGACCGTCCGGGAGGAGGAGTTTGCACCGACCAAGAACGCCACCGGCGTTGACAGTGTCGAAACTACAAGGTGGATGATGATTGAGCGTGCTGCTGGTTGGCTTGAATCCGCGGGAATAACCGTTCCCAGAAAACCGGGTGGCTCGGTTAATTGCCTCATCGAAATTGCACCGAGCTTTGCGTTGGAAAAGGATGATGTAAAAATAAGGCTGAATCGAATACCTGAAATTAAACCAATGGACAAGTTGTACTTGGCTTGATTTTGAAGAAAAAAAGAAAGAGGTGTTGTAAATGGCGCTATTATTAGGTTACGACGTTGGAAGCTCATCGATTAAAGCCACTTTGATGGAAGCTGAAACGGGCAGGGTTCTGGCGACAGCGACTTCGCCGGAGAAAGAATTAGAGATTATCGCACAAAAACACGGCTGGGCTGAACAACACCCACGTATTTGGTGGGAACACGTTGTCAAGACGACCCAGATGATTAAATCCCAGGCCGATTTCGAAGTCTCTGATATTAAGGCGATTGGAATCTCCTATCAGATGCACGGCTTGGTTATCGTGGATAAAAATAGAGAGGTGCTCAGGCCTTCGATAATCTGGTGTGACAGCAGGGCCGTACCGGTTGCAGAAAAGGCGGCAGCGGAAATTGGAGAAAAAAAATGCCTCGAGAGTCTGCTTAACCTACCCGGTAATTTTACAGCTTCGAAATTAAAGTGGGTTATGCAAAATGAGCCGGCTCTTTATTCTAAAATCCACAAGATGATGCTACCCGGTGATTATGTCGCAATGAAAATGACGGGCGAGATAAAGACGACTTTCTCTGGTTTGTCCGAAGGGATAATTTGGGATTTTCAGAAGCACGGACTCGCAGGATTTTTGCTGGATTATTACGGAATTGCAGAAGATTTGATTGCGGAAGTGGTGCCGACTTTTTCAGTCCAGGGCGAGCTGACCAAAACCGCAGCCGATGAGCTGGGATTAAAAGCCGGTACCAAAATATCGTATCGGGCGGGAGACCAGCCGAATAATGCATTGTCTCTTAATGTCTTAAATCCCGGCGAGATAGCGGCCACTGCCGGCACTTCCGGGGTGGTTTATGGTATCACTGAAGAAAGTAATTACGACGGCAAATCGAGGGTTAATACATTTATTCACGTCAATCACACCCCCAAGGTGCCAAGATACGGAGTGCTGTTGTGCATCAGTGGCACTGGGATTCTAAATAGCTGGCTAAAGCATAATGCCACTGATGGTCTGGATTATGGCCGGATGGATGAGTTGGCCTCCAGCGTGGAAGTAGGTAGTGACGGACTTGTGATTTTGCCTTACGGCAACGGTGCCGAAAGGACGCTGGAAAATAAAAACCTCGGCGCCTCCATTCACGGCCTGAACTTCAATATCCACAACCGGGCTCATCTTTTGCGGGCGGCACAGGAAGCAATTGTCTTTGCATTAAACTATGGTGTGGGTATAATGCGTCAGGTGGGCGTTGAGGCGAGAACTGTTAGAGCAGGTTACGCAAATATGTTCCTCAGCCCGCTGTTTGCAGAGGCCTTTGCGACCGTTACGCAATCGGTCGTGGAGCTGTACAATACTGATGGTTCGCAGGGCGCCGCCAGAGGGGCAGGTATCGGTTCAGGTGTTTATAAGAGCCTGGAGGACGCCTTTGCTGGCTTGGAGCCTGTTAAGAAAATCGAACCGAATGGAGAATTAACAAAAGCTTATCGACAAGCGTATGAGAAATGGGAAAGTGTTTTGAAGCATCAATTGGAAACGTGAATAGTATCTTGTTAGGTGAAAGCATGTATACTGGAAAGGAGAAGTAAAAAAATGGCAGAATATTTTCCGGAAGTAAAACAGGTAAAATACGAGGGTTCAGATTCAAAAAATCCTCTCGCATTTAAGCATTACAATCCCAAAGAAGTCATACTTGGCAAAACAATGGCAGAGCACCTGCGCTTCTCGGTGTGCTACTGGCATACATTAAAAAACCTTGGGGCTGACCAGTTTGGCGGCAACACTATTATCCGCAAATACAACGACTCCTCCGACCCAATGGAAGTTGCTGATATGACTATGGATGCGGCCTTCGAGTTTATTACCAAGCTCGGTGTTAATTTCTGGTGCTTCCACGACAGAGATATCTCTCCTGAGGCAAATGAACTGTCCGAGACCAACAAGCGTCTCGATAAAATGGTGGTAAAAGCAAAGAAGCTTCAGGCCGATACCGGCGTTAAACTGCTTTGGGGTACGACAAATGCCTTTTCACATCGTAGGTTCTTGGCAGGCGCCGGCACCAATCCATCACCCGAGGTCTTCGCCTATGCAGCAAGCCAGATAAAAAAGGCAATGGAGATAACAAACGAACTTGGAGGACAGGGCTATGTCTTCTGGGGCGGACGTGAAGGTTACGATACACTGCTCAATACCGATATGAAAAAAGAATTGGACCATTTGGCTTTGCTTCTGCAAATGGCGGTCGACTACAAGAAAAAGATCGGCTTCAAAGGCCAGTTTTACATAGAGCCAAAACCAAAGGAACCAACTAAACACCAGTATGATTTTGACGCAGGAAACTGTTTCGCGTTTTTGCAGAAATATAATC
>CAYYFT010000174.1:0-3717 GCA_964471015.1 uncultured Pirellulales bacterium
TCGATTTGACCGGTAGGCAGCTTCGGATTTTCCAATCCTTCACCCCGCGGCTGAACCACGCCTTTGGCCGCTATTACCCATTCGCAGCGGGCTGTCCCTGCCAGTTTGTGAGCTTCGGGCTGGGTTTCAGGATTAAAAACCAACTGGGTCAGCCCTTCCTTATCGCGAAGGTCGATGAATACTAAACCGCCGTGGTCGCGATAGGAATGCACCCACCCGGCTAGGGTTACCTTTTTGCCGGCGTCTTCGAGCCGAAGCTGGCCGCAATTATGTGTCCTTTTAAGCATCGTAATATCTCTCTAAAAAACGCTATGCGTTAATAACAGGGTAGTTTAGGATAGTCTAACCCCCACAGGCGGGTTTCGTCAATACTTGTCCGCCGTAGCTTTAGCAAAGGCGGAACGGCTTTTAAGATTTGGCCCCTGCCGAGCAGCTGGCAGCCGAACTCCATATATAAAAAAGGAATTTTGCGAAAACGCTGGCGAAAAGCAGGGGAAATCACAGACACTGGAGCAATTTTTATGTTATTTTTTCTGAGACCGAACTTTTTATCTTGCGAAGGCGTAATAATTTTAGTATAAGTACCATGGGCTGGGGTTTTAACTCCTCTTTTCCTCCCTCCGACCTCAGCCCATTTTTTTATAATTCAATACTGCCCACCGGAGGGTTTTGCGAGTCGAATTACAAGTGTCGTTATATCAATAGCTTAGAAAAATGGCTTATGGAATACGGGCTGAAAGTATACCAAATACTAGCCAAAAATTTTTAAATATAAGTCAAATACTACTTTACTTTTAATGTTGAAATGTGTAGAATATGGTTAGCTGTAGTAGTTTTTCTTTGCGGATATTATTTTTGCCAGATACGAACACTTTTTGGCAGGAATGATATAGAATTACGGAAGTTTTTGGTGTAGTATCTTTACTATAGCATTTGACAGGGCTGAGAATATATCGCTTTTTCCTCTCCCTCCGCATCTCGGCCCTGTTTTTTTATGCGCACCCCCGAGCTCTCCCGCCGCATCTTACTGCCGTTATCGGCATTATCACGCAGAACTTTAATGTTTTTTAAGCTGCTTTGCCCAATGGCAGAAAAGACCTATTCCTAAGTAGGATTTAATAGTATCTTCCGCAGAAGATTTTGCTTTTAATACAATCTGCTTGTGGTTTTGCCGGTGTGTTTATGGTTGACGAAGAAATATCGCAGGGCATCTATCGGGTGGTCGTGCAGGCCGTCTTTTAGCGGAAGTTCGCTGGCTCTGCTGTTTTCCGGGTAACGATAACACTGCATCGCCTCTATCAGCCGTTGGCACCCCGGCGAGATTAGCAGTCTGCTTTTGCCGTCGCCAGCCCTCAAGCTGCGGCGGATAAGCTCGATGCCCTCAAGGATTCCACTTCGTCTGAAGCGTGTAGCTATCCCCAGCGTTCGCAGTTCCCGAACTACACTTGTGCCGGTAACATCATTTACACTTTTACCGGCTGGGTCGCAGAAGGTCGCAGCTACACATCCCTCTTCGACAGGTGTTCGCCTTTTCATCTCTTCTGCATGCACATCGATTGTTGCTCTGCTGCGAACATATTCGTCTATCACCCGCACAACATTCTTCTCATCGACCTGAATCCACAGGCACACAAAGGGATTCACAAAGCCGAAATCAAGCGCCCTGTATAACGGCAGATTAGGGTCATAATCGAGTTGCCGAACGTGCGTGGCGGCTTCGAACTCATCGAAGACCACATTTTCTCTGCTGGGCCTCTCACAGAGCATTTCCGCCTCCCAGCCAGCCCTGCTGGCCCGACGCATCGCAGTTATACAATCGTCAATCTTCAAATAACCATCGCCCCCCCTGGCTTTACCCCGGCAATCACCCCATAACTGGCACTGCGAGCAGTTCCTGTCGGTGCACTTTTCTATCACCTCCCACAAACACCATTTAAAGACCGGCGTGCCGAGCTCCTCCGCAGAAGAAACTATTTTTTGCATCAGGCCGTAAGGCCGATACATCGTGCTTATCATCTCCATCGCCGCCAGCAGACCTGCTTTGCTCTGCGTGGTGAACTTCGCTGCAGCAAAGACATCTTCGTCGAAAAGCTCGACCTCGTCGCAGCGAAGTTTCTGAATATGCTGCCCGCGGATACTCATCGGCGACTGCGTCAGCACCTCGACAGCCGAGCCGTTGGCAAAGTGGCATTTACTCTTGCGGACAGCCCCAGCCAGAAACTCTTCAAAGCCGTTGCGTACAAAGCCGGTCAGGTATTCGTACATTCTGCCCGCCTGCTCGCCGGAGCCGCTGAGGATTCGCACCTGGCAGCTCGGCTTAAAAACGCAGTCCAAAAGCGTTGCGATTGCAGCCAATTCCGTTTTGCCGCCGGCACGGTTGGCCCAGATTATTGCATCGGCGTTCGCCGCTCTTTTCACTGCAAAGTCAGTGGAGAAGCTATGCCATAAATAATCCATTGGACTATTGTGCCTCGGGCAGATTCTTTTATCGGGAATATCGATGCCGAGAAAGACCTTAACGTAGTTTTTAAGGTCCTCTCTTGTCACTGGCCGGGTTCGCCGCAATCTCGAATAAATATCTGCTGCCTTTTCTATTGTTTCAAAACTTTTCGATTTAACTAACCCTGATTCTGACATTGCTTTTACTCCCTGATTTGTTCATGGCCCTGGGGACAAGACGCAAAAAAATATTAATTTTTTCTGGGTGGTTTTTTTGCCCCCCGTGACAAATGGGTTATACTTTAAATAGAACGACCGAGCGAACGGCTCTGGCTTCGTGAGGTTGGTGTTAAGTAAAAATAGAATATTATTTATTGCACAAGGGAGACAGACCAGACAAAAAAGTCATAAAAAGAGGTCTTTGTCTCCCTTTATGCGCCGACTTTCTATATTGCATGTCACTTCAAAATTTTTTCCTCCGCCATCGCTGCTAACAATCTGCCGGCCGTTGCATCCGAAAGCTGCTCGACCTGCTTGTCGCCGCCTTTCGTGGCTCTGTCAGGCTGCTCATCTCTGCTTTCTGCAATCTTCGGCACAGAGATAATATCCAGACACGCCCGCCGCGCCGTCTCTGCCTTATCAGAGGCAGTCAGCTCGACCAGTTTCGCCGCCGCAAGACAACTATACTTGGCCATCAAAAGCTCGCTTCGCCGCCTCGTACTGTTAACATATCGCTTAAACCGCTCCGCGAAAACCTCATTCGCCAGCCACCGCTCGTATGTGCTCCGGCGAACCTTATGTTTGTCCAGAACCCCCTGCTCATCAAGGTCGCTGTTGAACAAATCGTCCAGTACCGTTAACTGTCTCTGGCTCAGGTATCTTCGTTTGGCCATAATCTCTTATGTCCTCGAATTAAAATTTGATTGGTTGAGAAAGTCCCCGGCTATGCGGGCCAAGGCCACCGCTCTTCTTAAAGCCTTTGTCTTTTCGCTTCGTGACTCTTTAGTTAACGACAGCGCATTCTCTATCGTTTTTTGCTGGGCGTCGTTTACAAAAAACACCATCGGATTTAAGAAACACTTTGCGTTTGTCTCTGCCAGCCTGCTCGGCATTTTCAGATTAGCAAGGCGCTCAATCTGCTTCGCTGTTTGCGGCAGAAGTTTTGCAAGCTCAGCCGATTCCATCCTCTTGTTTAGGCGCTTCAGTAGATTTAGCTTTCTGCTGAGATTATCTGAGCCGCCGAGACGGTTGAGAGTGGCCAGCAGAACGTCCGTCTGC
>CAYYFT010000175.1:0-3699 GCA_964471015.1 uncultured Pirellulales bacterium
CAAGCAGATTTTTAAACAGATGTCCCTGAAAGAAATTTTTTGTCAGGATAAAGCGATTTCGATTTTGCAAAGGGGCTTTGCCGCAGACAAAATGCCTCACGCATACATTTTTGCCGGCGCCGAAGGCGTTGGCAAATTCAAGACCGCCCGCGAATGGGCCAAGCTGTTGCTTTGCAAAAATCCGGTTACGGAAAACGGCTTCGCCGACAGTTGCGGCTTATGCCAATCCTGCCAAATGTTCGAGGCCGATTCACATCCCGATTTCAACCTTATCTACAAAGAGCTGCTCGAATTTACAAAAGATAATAAAGGCAAAAAAACACCCGTCGATTTGGCGATTGATGTCATTCGCCAATTTTTAATCGACAAAGTATCGACCAGGCCGACTTTGTCGCAGAGGAGGGTCTTTGTCGTCAGCGAAGCTGAAAGACTAAACGCCTCATCACAAAACGCAATGCTGAAGGTCATTGAAGAGCCGCCCGAATACTGCACAATCATCCTGCTCTGCACCCGAATGGAAAGGCTTCTTCCCACCACCAAGTCAAGGTGCCGGATAATACGCTTCTTGCGCATAGACCAGGAGAGAATAACCGACAAACTGAAATCGATGGGCATCGATGAGAAAAAGGCCCAATACTTCGCCCGGCTGGCCCAGGGCAGTTTGGGGCAGGGCTGCCAGTGGGCCCAACTTGAACTGGCTGATGCAAGCCTTTACCAAACCAAGAAAAAATTAATCAGCTCTCTTTCAACCTATGAATTAGCCGATTGCTTAGACCTGGCTGAGTGGCTTTTAGATGAAAGCAAAAAAATCGCCGCAGTCTGGGCTGACCTTGACAAGACCACCAGCAAAACAGATATAAATCGAAGAGCCCACAAAACTCTTATCCAAATAATCATATCAGCGCTGAATGATACAATGAAACTAAACATCACAGGACCGCAAAGTTTCATCAATTCCGACCAAAAAGAGCAAATAAAAAGTATAGCCAGCCGCTTTAGCCCGGAACAGTCAGCAGAAAAAATCACCGATGCCTACAAAACAATGCGTTGGATTGAAGCTAACGTCAATGAAAAGCTTATTTTCGAACAGCTATTGTTAAACCTTGCAGTTTTTGATACAATAAAGGTTTAGAAATAGCAACGCTAAGACGGAAAAGATAGGCAGTTGGAATGGCAGAAACCGCAGCAACAAAGCCTAAGCAGGCAAAAAATAAAAAATATATGCTGGTCAGCTACAGCCGAATGAATACGCTCGGTTGGTTCGAGCACCACGAAACCCAAATACCCAAAATACCCAGCCGCGTCGTGGTAAAAACCAGCAAAGGTCTCGAATTGGGCCAAATCGTAGGCCAACTCTGCCCCTACAAGGCAGGACAATTTAGATTAAGTCAGGACCAAATCAAAAATTACTTCGATAACAGCAATATCGACCTCTCCATTGACCAGACCGGCAAATTCATTCGTTACGCAACCCCTGATGATATAAGCGAAGAAAAGCACCTGCGGAAAATCGCAGAAGAAGAACTCCAATGTTGCAGGCGTTTTGTTAAGGAGCTGGACCTGCCGATGAAAATAGTCGACGCAGAACACATATTCGGCGGAGAGCGCCTCATCTTCTACTTTATGTCTGACGGCCGAGTGGATTTCCGAGAGCTGGTAAAGAAAGTCGCACACGAACACCAGACAAGAATCGAAATGCGCCAAATCGGCTCGCGAGACGAAGCCAAGCTGCTCGGCGATGTAGAAAGCTGCGGACAGGAATGCTGCTGCATAAAGTTCCTTAAAGCTCTGAAACCAGTCAATATGCGAATGGCCAAAATGCAAAAGGCAACACTTGACCCTTCGAAAATCTCCGGATACTGCGGCAGACTTAAATGCTGCCTGCGATATGAAGACAAAACTTACACCGAGCTTAAAAAGAACCTGCCGAAAAAGAACACTATTGTCAAAACCAAATATGGCCAGGGAAAAGTCGTAGATACCCAGATAATTACTCAACTTGTTGTGATAGAACACGACGACGGTACAAAAACTGCTGTCCCCGTCGAGGAGCTTGAAGTAATTCCCTCAGCGGCACCCGAAAAGCAAAAGCAAAATGATACCACAAAGAATCAAAGCCAGGACAACGAGGAAAATAAAAAGCAGTAGTCGTTAAGGAAAAGCTATGTCTCGTAAAATCGTCGTCACCTCCGCCCTGTATTACGCGAATGGCCCCATACACATGGGGCATTTGCTCGAGTGTGTGCAGACTGATATATGGGTGCGGTTCCAGAAAATGTGCGGCAACGAGTGCCTTTACTTTTGCGCCGATGATACTCACGGCACGCCCGTTATGATAAGCGCAAAAGCCGCCGGCATTAGCCCTGAGCAGTTAATCGAGCAAATGCATACAGAACACAAAGTGGACTTCGACGGCTTTTTCGTGGAATTCGATAATTATTACACAACACACTCCCCGGAAAATAAAAACCTAAGTGAGCGCATTTTCAATTTACTCGACAAAGCCGGCTCAATTGCCAAACGGGACATCGAGCAGACCTATTGCGAAAATTGCAAAATGTCCCTGCCCGACAGATACGTCCGCGGCACCTGCCCCAGATGCGGTGCCGAGGACCAATACGGTGACTCCTGCGAGGTTTGCAGCGGAACACACCGCACGACCGAATTGATTAATCCACGCTGTGCAACCTGCGGGCACAAACCAACCCTGCAGACATCTGAGCACTACTTCTTCAAACTGGCCGATTACGAAAAAAGATTAAAAAAACTTATCGCCAAAGGTTATACGCAGAAGTCTGTGGCAAACAAGCTTGATGAGTGGTTCAAAACAGGACTGAAAGACTGGGACATCTCCAGGGACGGCCCATACTTCGGCTTTAAAATACCCGGAGAAGAAAATAAGTTTTTCTACGTCTGGCTGGATGCCCCTATCGGGTATATGGCTTCGGTAAAGAACTACTGCGACAGCAACGGCCTTGACTTCGACAAGCTCTGGAACAGTGACGAATACGAGCTTTATCACTTCATCGGCAAGGACATTATGTATTTTCACGCTCTTTTCTGGCCCGCAATGCTCATCGGCGCTGGTTTCAAAACCGCCAACAAGCTTTTCATACACGGCTTTTTGACCGTAAACGGCGAGAAAATGTCCAAATCACGCGGAACCTTCATTAAAGCGAGCACCTACCTGAAGCACCTTAATCCCGAATACCTGAGATACTACTACGCAAGCAAACTAACCGGCGGTATCGAAGATATAGATTTGAGCACGGAGGATTTTGTAAACAGAATCAACTCCAACTTGGTCGGAAAACTTGCGAACCTCGCCTCACGTTCCGGCCCAATGCTGACAAAAAAACTCGATGGTCAACTCGGCCAATTAGACGACAAGGGAAGGCAATTAATAAGAAAGCTCGCCGCCAGCAAAGAAAAAATTATGGAAAACTACGAGAACCTAAACTATGCCGCTGCAGTCCGAACAATTATCGCCCTTGCCGACGAGGCAAACCGATACGTCGAACAGAATCAGCCCTGGGTGACCGTAAAAACCGATTTGGATGTGACACGAACGACCCTTACGGCAGTAATAAACGCCGTACGCATCCTGACGATTTATTTAAAACCCATCCTGCCCGACTATGCCCAAAAGGTGCAGGAATTTCTCAATGTCGATGAACTAAAATTTGCAGACGTCGAAAC
>CAYYFT010000176.1:0-3652 GCA_964471015.1 uncultured Pirellulales bacterium
GAGATAGCAGACGGCGCATCTCACAGGGCATGCAATAAATCCCGATAAATAACATTGGGACAAGTCGCAGTGGGTGTTTTTAATAGATCCCTCCACTACGCTGCGCTCCGGTCGGGATGACAGAGGGGAACCCCCGAATATAGTTTTCTGTTGAAATTCGGTACGGAACTGGTAATACTCTCAAGTCATAATTAACAAAGAAGCGATTTTGAGGTAATTGAGTTAAAATGGCCGGCAAAGAATATTCAGCTTATCAGCGAGACGTTATCTCGAAATATTATGACAATCTCGATACGATAATGCTGAGCAAACTGCAGGAATTAGTGAGCCAGCTTTACCTTGCTGAAAGCGAAGCCAAACAGGCACAGCTCTGGGAGAGAGCACACAAGGCGATGCTTAAGCTCAAGATAAAGCCTGCGATAATTGAGTATATTATGAACAAGAAGGACGTGGTTATTCTTGCGAAGAACCTCAAGGACTGGCTCGGCGCCTCGAAAGCATAAATGAGAGGATAAATATGAAAGTAAGGCCGCCTTATCGACGGATTCTTTTGGGCTTGTTACTGGTTTTTCTGTCGGTGGTTTTCTATGTCCTGCATTTTATAATTTTTCGCGATGCACACCATATATTCATATACCTGCTGGGTGATGTTGCGTTTGTTTTTACCGAGGTGCTGCTTGTTACGCTGATTATACACCAGGTGCTCAGCGACAGAGAAAAAAGAGCAATGCTCAAGAAACTGAATATGGTTATCGGCGCATTTTTCAGCGAGGCTGGTATGCCTTTACTGAAGTATTTCTGGGCCTTTGACGCTGAAGCCGAAAGCTTCGGCGGGCATCTGAATGTCGATAATGAGTGGTCGCCGGAGCACTTCGATAAGATGGAAGAGATTCTTCAGAACCGGGATTTTAAGATTGATGTTCATAAGGGCAACCTCGATGAGATGCGAGGTTTTATCATCAGCAAAAGGGCTTTTCTGCTCAGACTGCTGGAGAACCCGAACCTCCTTGAGCACGAGGAGTTCACCGAGCTTCTCTGGGCGGTGTTCCACCTTGCGGAGGAACTGTCGCACAGGGAAACCGTCCACGAGCTGCCTGATACCGACTACGAACATTTGGCTGGGGATATTAAAAGGGCATACGGGCTGCTTGTACGTGAATGGCTGTCTTATATGGAGCATCTTAAGGGCAATTACCCATATCTATTTTCTCTTGCCGTCAGGACAAATCCATTCAACCCACAGGCATCGGTGGAAGTTAAATAATATGCTTTTAAGTAAAATTACTTCTAAACAATTTTGCGCCGGCTTTTCCGTCCTGATTTCGGTTTTTGTGGGGACAAAGGCGGGTTTCCGGCCTTTTACTCCTGCTCACAATCAATATATTTTTATGGTAAAGCGATATTTATTTGTTGCATATTTCAATTATTATGCTCTAATAACGTAAGTTAAATGCGGGGATATTATTTCATCTCTCGATAGTATCTCCCGAAAGAACAGAGAGATTAATTAGTTGCTCTTTAAACAGAGTCAAGGAGAAATGCAAGTGAGTACAGGTACAGTAAAATGGTTTAACGCAAGTAAGGGTTATGGATTTATCTCGCCAGACGACGGAGGCGAAGATTTATTCGTCCATCATTCGGAAATAAAGACTACCGGCTACGCATCGCTCGATGAAGGCCAAAAGGTCGAGTTCGAAGTCGGCGAAGGCAAAAAAGGGCCATGTGCGACCAATGTGACTCCGGGGTGATTTAGCGTAAAGCGTTGTAAAACCAAAGGCCCCGCCAAGCTGCGGGGCTTTCTTTATATCCAAAAGCAAAACGCCATTTAACTCCCCCCAAATTTCATTATTGTTTAACGGCAACTCTTGCGTACTGCGGGAGTTTATTTATATGGTAACCGAATTGTTACGGTAGTTCCGCTGCCGGGACGGCTTGTTATATTTAGCGAGCCGCCGTTTAACCGTATTAGCCGGGCAGCGTGAGCAAGACCCATACCCCGTTTTCGCCCTGCCGGCTGATTAGAAAAGAACGGGTATGCCGCCTTTTGAAGCGTCTGCGAGTCCATTCCGCAACCGAGGTCAGCGATTGTCAGTTTCACAAAGTCGCTGGATTCGTCAGTGGAGACGGCAATTTTTACCAGCCCGGTACTGTCCGCATACGACTCAACAGAATTGGAGATAACATTTGCAATTGCCGAGGCAATCTGGGCGGAATCGACAAAAACACTTTTGACATCGCCGGCAACCTCAATCCGGGCATCGATATGCTCCACACCCGTCTTTCGCGAGGCCAGTTGTATAGCTTCATCGAGTATCCGTCTGTGGTCCGTCCAGACCGGCTGCGGCTGCGGCGGTTCGGCAAAGGTAAGCAGGTCATCGATAATTGCAGATATTTCGTCAGCGTTTTCCCGGATATATCCGAGGATTTGTTTTTTTTCGGGGTCGGTCTCACTCTCGGTGAGTATCTGTGCCCTGCCTGATATGACCGAGAGAGGATTATTTAGTTCGTGTGCTGCGCCGGCTGCCGTCTCGGCCAAAGCGTTCAGAGCATCGACGGCAATTTGCGGCTGTATGTCGGCGGGAATATTGAGCATTTGCGCAAACTGCTCAGCAAATCGCTGCTGGTTCGCACAGGCAAAGGCCAGGTCTAAAACAGCCCCTGCAATAGAGGCAGATGTCCTGAACCTTTCCTCAAAGTGTTCGGTTTCGGTTGGATAGTGAAGCTCAAAAACAATTGCTCCAATTGCTTTGCCTGCGGAAAGCAGAGGCAGCAATTTTGTATGGCTCAGGTCGAACCGGACGTCCAATTGTTCAAACAGCCAATCAGCATAATCCTGAGCATTAAGAATCGCAAAGCTGTTTGTAATCGTCTGCGGTATCGCCTGTGTTTCGGCAGGAGCGTTTAATACGACGGATTTTGTTTTCGACGGACTTTCCACGACAACCGCTTTGAGAAACCGCGAGTCAGCCGGAACAGCTAAATATAAACAGACCAGGCCCGTCTGGTAAAACTTTTGCCAGCGGAGAGCAAAGTTTTCCGCTATGTCAATCGGCTCATCGTTTGAATTTATACTCAGCAGAAACTCTTTTGTAAAATCGGAATGGCTTAAAGCGGTTTGCAACCGGCGATTTTCGAGCGATAATTCCGTGTGCTTTTGCGCTAACCGAGCGGCGGTAGTGTAAACAATATTACAATAATCGGCAACGGTAATCGGTGAATCCAATCCCAAAACTTCGGATTTTTGTGCGACCTTCTCAGGCAGGTTTCGGCGGATTTGCTCCAACTGCTCGGGGCTTATTGCCAGTGACTGTACTATTTTGTTCGCTGAATCAGGCGTATCGGAACTTCCCGACCAGCCGATACCACATTGCCGTGCGATTAAATCGGCTAACTGGACTACCTGGGCGATTTTTGCCTCGGGGATACTTTGAGAGATTAGATTAACGTCGCTATGGTGGAGCCAGATTGCGAGGATAATCTGGTTCGGCAGGTGCCACTTTGCAGCCAGCCGTTTGCCGAGGATTGTATGGTCGAGGCCGAGATGTTTTTGCTCAAGCGTTCTGGTGTCGGCCCGCTGCGACTTTGCCTGTTCGACGATACCGGCAAAACTTCTCGGCATTGCCTCATCGAGCGCAAGTTTTCCAATATCATG
>CAYYFT010000177.1:0-3651 GCA_964471015.1 uncultured Pirellulales bacterium
AAGGATGGGCAGGGGAAGGTGACAGCGCTCGTACTGCACCAGTTTGGTATCGACCAGACCGCTCGCAAGCTGGGCGCCGAATATCAGCCACCACCTCCACGAGTGGAGGTCACGATTGCACCTGAAATTCTCAAGAGCTATGTAGGCAAATACGAACTGGCACCTGGGGCGATGTTTGATATTAGGTTGCAAAAGGGGCAGTTAACAGCTCAGCTAACAGGGCAACAAAGGTTTCCTATCTATGCGGAGTCGCAGACTAAATTTTTCTACAAGGTCGTCGACGCACAAATCACATTTGTAAAGGATAAGGATGGAAAGGTTACAGCCCTTGTTCTACATCAGCTTGGCCTTGACCAAACCGCGAAAAAGATTGAGTAGGAAAGTAGCTATCAAGTATTGAGCGGCAGCTGCCCTCATCTGCTTTTTGGGGCGGCGTAAAAGTATCAGAGATAATTTGCTTGCCCGGTGAGGCAGTGTAGAGTATAATAAATTAGTTCACTAGGGGTGGTTCGCCGATAGGCGGGTCTGAGAAAAAAACCCTTTGAACCTGATCAGGACAGTCGCCCCCGCGTTTTCTTGCGAAAGCAAGAGAAGGGACGGATATGCCTGCGTAGGAAAGTGATTGACTTTATCAAATCCTGACAACGAAGGAATAAATCGCTTCCGCCGTAAGGCGTCCTGTGGACTACGGAAGCGATTTTTATTTTGAACAGGAATTCAATAAATGGCAACGCAGTTACAAATAGCAAGAGCCGGCACAATTACTGACGAGGTTAAATTAGTGGCCCGGACTGAAAGTCTCGATGCTGACCTTGTTCGGGACGAGGTTGCGGCCGGCCGATTGGTAATACCCGCGAACAAGCTGCACTTAAAAACAAACCTCCGAGCCATCGGCATAGGCCGAATTCTTGCCACAAAGGTAAATGCAAATATCGGCACAAGCAGCGTCAGTTCATCAATAGAAGCTGAGATTGAAAAGATGGAGGCTGCACTCGAGGCTGGCGCCGATACGATTATGGACTTAAGCACCGGCGGTAACCTTGATAATATTCGCGAGCAATTGCTGACCCGCTGTCCCGCGCCTTTCGGTACAGTGCCAATCTATCAGGTCATACAAGACAGAAACGTCGAGGACATAGATGAAAAGATAATTTTGCGGACAATCGAAAAACAGGCCAGACAGGGCGTCGATTTTTTCACCATTCACGCTGGTGTGTTAAAGGAACACCTGCCATTGCTCGAAAGCCGGGTTGCCGGTATTGTCAGCCGAGGCGGTGCACTGCTGGCCAAGTGGATGCTGTATCACAATAAGCAAAATCCGCTTTATGAAATGTTCGATGATTTGTGCGGCATAATGGCAAAATACGACATTTGTTTTTCCCTTGGCGATGGCCTTCGTCCCGGCTGCATCGCCGACGCCACAGACCAGGCACAAATCGCAGAACTAAAAACCATCGGCGAACTGACCGGCAGGGCACAGGAGGCCGGCTGTCAGGTTATGGTCGAAGGACCCGGCCATGTGCCGTTTGACCAGATACAATACAATATGGAAATTGAGCAGCAGATTTGCAATGATGCTCCCTTTTACGTTCTCGGCCCTGTCGTAACCGATATTGCTCCCGGTTACGACCACATCACATCAGCAATCGGCGGAACTGCCGCCGCCTTTTACGGAGCATCGTTTCTCTGCTATGTCACACCCAAAGAGCATCTTGGCCTGCCAAACGCCGAGGATGTCCGAGCCGGTGTAATCGCAACGAAAATCGCCGCACACGCCGCCGATATCGCTCGCGGCCTCAAAGGTGCTGCCGAGCGGGATAGGCTCTTGAGCATTGCACGCACAAATCTGGACTGGAAAACGCATCTGGCTGAATCGCTCGACCCAAAAACAGCCGAGAGAATGCACCGCGACGCCTGCAAAGAGATTGGCGCGGACGAATTGCCCTCTGCCGATTACTGCTCGATGTGTGGCCGGCAGTGGTGCAGCGTCAGGATAAACAAAGAAATCCGCGAAAAGATAAAAAATAAATAGGTTCGACAAGCTCACTACAGATGGTTCGACTTTGCTCACCATAAATTGGGTTTGCCCGCCTTCGCTGATGCTACGGCGGGTAAAATTGGGTTCGTTTTGGGTTTGTTTTGAACAGTTCATAGTTGGTGGTTCGTTGTTATTAGTCATTGTCTTTGCTAAGTTTACAGCCATTTGGACATATCGGAAATTGGGTTTGTTTTGCATATTCAGTTGTTTTTGATTGATTTTACCCTTCTTGCCGGTAAGCCTATATGTGGTGTTAAGATAGGTAAAATGCAACATTATCGGACTTTGCGGTTGGAGGAGGAGGAGCGAGTAAGAGGAGAGGTGTTGGGGGAGAGGGCGTAGGGATTGGAGTTCATGGTTCATTGTTAATAGTTGTTCTCCTAAGGGGGTTTGCGTTTCGAAATCCGCCTTCGCCAAGGCTATGGCGGACAAGAAAGACCCCGATGGGATAGCAAACGGCGCCCCGAAGAGATAGTTTCACATCTCATAGGGCAAGCATCCCACAGGGCAGGCGTTCCCCTTAGTAGGGTGAACTTGCGCAAATGGAGCGAAAAAAGTCCTTGATTCTCGATTCCCGATTCTCGTAACTCGATGTGAGAAAAGGAGTAAAAATTTTTGAAATTAGCCGTTTTTAGTATGCAGGTAGCTGCGCTTTTGATTGATTTTTTACCCCGCTCAAGCGTACCTATGGCATAAACCGCCGGGGGCTTTTTAAAGCGGAGACGCAATAAATTGCGTGTTAACTTAAAGGTTGTGGGGATTTAGAAAATGGGGTAAAATTTTGTTTCGGATAACGACATTCCGGAATCTGCGATGAGCAGCGGCGGAGAAAAAGCATCGTGGGGTTAGTTATTTACAGGTGGTTCGTGAGGATTTATAGTTAATATTATTAGTTAAGTTCGGAATTGATTAATTAAAACCATTGGGATGGGAGATAGTTGGAATACATTAAAAATGTCAGATGAGAAGCATAAAAATACGTTTCTAAATAACATGCAAGAAAAACCTATTAGTACAATATTCGGTGCTTTTCGACATGGTATGGTATTAACGGGTATACGTTTGCTCATGTACTTTATATGCTCTGGCCGCTGCTTCGGAATTGTTAAACAGGCACTGTCAAAACTCAGGTTTTGGGGAGCCTGAGTAAAGGTAAAAGAGTAATTTTGTGAGAATTGAATCATGGGCAAACAAAACTTAGATGATTCGGATACGTTAGCAGAGCCTCTTTACGACCTTGACGAATTGGAGATAATTTATGATCCGGTCTTTACCCTTGGGGTTCCTCATAATGCGCCGAGCGAGTTTAAGAAATATGTGGTTGCTGCAGCAAAAGCCTACTATTTGGGGCACCGTTCGATCGACTATACGCTTAAGAGGCATGGTTCTTATTGGAGCTTGAGCTCGGAGCCTAGTAGAATGGAGAAGAGATTTTGGAGGTTCTCCAGATTTATTAAAGAGCATCTTGCGGACAATAAGGCGCGCATCAATTCGATAAGCAATAAGCCTGACAGGGTTGGGCTCGTTGTAGCTGGAGGTGTAATTTTAAGGCTCACTTCTAAGCTGCCTTCGATAAATTTTGAACAGTTTGCAGATGCAGCCGTAAAGGATGA
>CAYYFT010000178.1:0-3647 GCA_964471015.1 uncultured Pirellulales bacterium
GATATTTGTGATAATTTTTCGTTATTTTATCGAGCAAATCAGGAATTTCGGCCGGTTTGTAAAAAGTCTCACCACCTCTGCCGATTAGTTCCGGAGTACTGCTTTGGTCAGGTCCGACAGCGGGCAATCCACAATGTAACGCTTCCAACAAGGAATTAGAACAGGCCTCGATTGGGGAAGCAAAAATAAAAATATCGCTTTCTTTTAGTTTCTCTGCGATGTCCTCACTGCTTAATGGCGAGATGATTCTGATATTTTTGAACTGAACGGGAGATTTGCCGACAAAGACCATTTCATACTTATTAAAATCGAGGTTTTCATCCAGCCACTGATAAACGTCAAATCCTTTTCTCCAGTTCGGCGACCAACTCGCAGCAATCAATCTAACTCTACGCTGTGTCAAAAACGGTGTTTTTCCCGTGCGATTGAAAATTGTCGGCTCAGGTGCGTTCGGGATTATCGTCTCAAATGACTTTCGATTTAATCCCAAACGATGATTCTGCTGCTGTGACCAGGTGGACTGAAAGACCGTAGCATCGGCCAAGTATCTGTTAGCTGCGAATACGACATTGTCCCGCTTATCATTCGTTCGATTGTAAAGGCGAATCGGGCCATCAATTCGATGAACGAAGGTTTTTTCAGGACGATTTAACTTAGCTTTGATGACTTTATCGATGCATTGGTGGCTATTGAATAAGATTACCTGTGCCGTTTCGACATCCTCGTTGTAGGCCCCAATCGAGCTCAGGTATTTCTTCAAAGATTTAAGAAACTGATTGCCTCCTCCCCAAGGGCCTTGTTGGAATTCAAAGAGAATATGGATATTTACCATTCTAAATGGTCTAAAGTGCTTACAATTTCTCCCAACATCGTCTTCCGGAGTCTTCTGGAGTATCCGGGTCAGGCCCCTCGAGGAGCTTATAGTTTGCGCGAATATAATCAAATACAGCAGGTCTTTGCTGCTGGGCCTGCCGGAAAGATACCCAATTTTTGGTACGAGGGTCATCCATAACAGTGTAGGTTTCCCATAGCCTGCCGCCTTTACGTAGGTGCTCTGTCACGTGCTGAACCACCTCGAGTGGATTATGAACAAGGACAAGAGCCTCAATAATACTGACGACATCATACCGGTCTTTCAACGGCAGCGGAGCATCAGGTTTGACAATTAGAGCCTGCAATGTAAATGGCCGACCACTATGTTCAATCCTTTGCCTAAGACGCCATTCACCAAATGTGCGATGTTCACAATCAACGTCAACCGTTGTGAAGTGAAACACGCGGTCTTTTACATTTTCCACAATCCAATTACTTATTGGTGCACTTCCGCAGGCGTATTCGCAGTATTTGCTTCCGGATGGCAGGTCATTGACGAGCCAGTCAAAACGGTCGTATCGATGGTAATAACACTGGCGGAAAGAGCTCCAAGAGCCTAAATCCTTCTGCCACTGATAAATTTCTTCAGCGGTGCTGCGGGATTTACTTTCCCAGACTTCGGCCATTGTCATACCGGAGACGGCATTTGTTGTGGACGAAGCCGGCAGGTCCGGCCTGCGAGTAGCAGAACGAGCTCCCAATTCCTTAGCCCCCTGCGGCGTTACTCCATAATACTCACACAAATCTTCGTACCACTTTCGCTTATTACCAAAAAAGTCACAAGACTCTCTCAGCACCGCTGTCCAGTTCATCATTTTTGTTTTAATTGTCTTTGCTTTAGCTATCATCTTTGGTCCTAAAGGAAAAATTTCCAGTACACACTTAAATAGCGGTCAAATATAATCTTCATAGAAGACGACGGTAGAGACAATTTTCATATCGCTGTGCAATAACATTCCAACCGAATTGACGTGCTGTCGTCAACCCGCTGGCGACAACTCTTTCTCTCTTGTCTTTGTCTTCCAGAACCATTATGCTTTTTTGCACTATCTGGTCAACATCATCAACGTCACACAAAAAGGCGTTTTCGCCATCGGTGATAATATCGGGGGCCATACCTGCCTTTGTAGAGACCAAAGGAACGCCACTGGCCAGAGATTCGACCAAAGACTTGGGCCCACCTTCGTGGCGGCCGGTCGCAATATAAAGGTCCAGCGCCTTGTAATACCAGGCGATTTCATCAGGGTCACCGAGAAAATGGTGCGAGTAAGGAACGCCTGAGCTTTCAAGTCGCCGCTTGACGTAACCGCGAGCCGGGCCTGTAAGCACTACGAATAAATCATATCGCCGGTTTAACCTCTCGACCACATCGCAAAAAATATCAGGGCCTTTTATTAGTTTAGGTTCCAGTCCCTCGCCCCATCCATTGCCGTCTTTTTGAAAAGAGCCGATGGCAATTTTTTTCTTTGAGATGCCCAATTTAGAGCGGATGTTCTCCTTTTGCTGCGGTGTTGGCACACCAAAGGCAGTCAGGTTAACGCCAAGAGGAATTGTCGTTATCTTCTCTTCCGGTACCCCTAATTTTATCAGTTTATTCCGGGTGATGTTACAAGCAGTATGCCACAAATCCACGTATTTGGCTGCTTCGGGGATAAATTCAACCCGTTTATCACCCGGCGAAATATGAAACCAAGTTACTATTATTTTGTTGCTTCTGTGGGGGAGCTTTGGACCATCATTACTTAAGAAAGTGTTAACTGAACCAAAATGCACTATGCTGTTTCTTATACCACGACAAGTCGTAACAACTGTAGAAGTAATATCACGCAGGTTTGCTGTGATGGAACGGCCATCGTGGTCTATGGACCAGTTCGCACCTTCCACTACATAATAGAGGTCCTTGCAAGTCGCCCTGTTGATTACGAGTTCTGTTATCGTTCTAACGTTTTGTTTGAACATCAGGATGGTTCGCGCTTTAAGAGGATAGCTCTTGTCATCTTTGGGCGCCTTGCGGCGACCTTCAATAAATCAGAAGCTTCTATGTTGTCATATAAATAACTTGTGCTTGTATTAAACCTGATAATTTTAAAGGGCTGATAGCTCAGTTCATCAAATCTTTTTTTAGCGTCAGAATGAGCAGATGAAATAACCAATTCTGGGTAGTAACCCAAGTTTAGCATATTCATCAATGGTTTTGTAAATGTCGGATCGGGGTCAATGTCACCCAGAGGGTGAATTTCAAAAAATATTCGAGCCGGCAGGGCCGAGCTAATGTCGCTGCTTAACCTGTTAAAAAGCTCACGTTCGTGGCCTTCGATATCCATTCTTATCAGGTCGATTTTTCTGTCACTTTCCACTAATATTTCTCTAATATCCTTAGTTTTAACCTCGACATAATCGGCGTCGTTATCATCAGTTCTGTAATTTATCAAGCTGTGAACATTTGAGGCTTTGCCAAGATATAATTTCTGAACGGCACTTTCATTGGAAACTGCTGAGTTGTGGACCTCCACAATGTCAGCAAGATTATTCAGCTTGACATTGCGAATAAGAATGTCAACACTGTGAGGGTATGGTTCATAAGTATATATTTTGCCGTCCTTACCAACCAATTTTCCCATAAGAATGGTATAGTAGCCGATATTAGCGCCTATTTCCAAAATGCACATACCCGGTTTTACAATTCTTTTAACCGTCTCAGTTTCGGAAATTTCCCTCTCCCTGTGAATCATTAAGTGCTTTGACAGCCCTTCTTCATCAAAGTTTAAGACCAT
>CAYYFT010000179.1:0-3640 GCA_964471015.1 uncultured Pirellulales bacterium
TACCTGTAAAACTTCTTGCGTTCGAGGAGGCGGTCAATATCACTATCGGCATACCAATAATCAGAACATCGCCGGCTCACGGAACAGCTTTTGATATCGCCGGCAAGAATATAGCCAGACCGAGGAGTATGAAATTAGCTATAATGACGGCAATCCAAATGGCCACAACGAAAAAAGCCTGCCAGGTTGTTCAACGGACAGCTAAAGCAGATGCAGACTAAGCACCAAATCCAGCAGCTGCTTTCATCGGCAGGCGTCCAGCCGAACAAACGGCTCGGACAGAATTTTCTCATCGATTTAAACCTGATGCGCCTGCTGATAGATTCTGCGAATATAAGCAATAAAGATACTGTTCTCGAAGTCGGCTGCGGCACAGGCTCGCTGACGCAGGCTCTGGCCGAGCGTGCCGGTAAGGTCATCGCCGTCGAGGCGGATGAGACGCTGGCTGAAATTGCTGTAAGAGAACTGGCCAAAGCTGGTAATGTCGAGGTCATTAATGCCGATGTCCTGCAGAGCAAGAACACTATCCGCCGGACTATTAGCAATGCCGTTGAGTCGGCCCGTAAAAACCGCTCAGGCAGATTTCTTTTGGTCTCGAACCTGCCTTACAATGTCGCCTCGCCTTTGATGATGAATCTGATTACAAGCCCGACAGCGGCAGATGCAATGCACGTCACGGTTCAAAAGGAAGTGGCCGACCGAATGACAGCCACACCCTGCGACAGACATTACGGCACATTGAGCATACACGCGGCTGCAGCAGGTGATGTCAAAACGGAAAGAGTTTTGAAGCCGACGGTTTTTTGGCCTGCCCCGCAGGTCGATTCAGCAATGATAAGCTTTGTTCGCAAAGCCGAAAAGGTCAGCCGGATTCTGAGTATGGAACTCTTCAGCGAGGTGGTAAATCTATTTATGCAGCATCGAAGAAAGATGCTAAAGGCCTGCGCTAAATTTGCCGCTGGTAAGCTTGCGAAAATTGACAATTGGTCTGAGATTTTCCAACGGTGCAGCATAGACCCGCACAGTCGGCCTGAACGGCTCGCCCCGGAAGATTTTATCGCCGTCTCGAACCTGTGCTGCGAATACCTGACGCCAGAAAGCTGAACCATTGCGGCGTTCTCGGCACAGGAAGCAACAAGTCTAATCTTAAGGAATATGTCCCCGTTCGTGTCTATGGATAGGGTGATATTGGTTTTCTTGAGGACATAAACGATATGGATTCCAGCGGAATTTTGCTTGCAAATTTTGTATAAAGTGTTATAATAAATATGTTTATCGTGGAGTAGGGCCAGGCCAAAGAGGCAATTTTTTTGGAGAATTTAGGGAACAGGAGGCAACTTTTGCGCATCTTATTAGCAGTATCGCTCTGAAAAAGCCCGGAAATTATGATATAATATCTCGGAACACAGCAGCGATTAATGAGGAGTCCTTTATATTTATAATAAATAGGCCTGCCTAAACGGCCATTATTCGAAGGAGATGGAGTTATGAGAATGATAATTTCTAAAATTCTGGCGGTTGTAATATTTTTAAGTATGGGCCCAGCTCCCGCCTACGCCGTCTGGGATATCTACGGTGATACGGATATACACGATGGAAACTACGGCTTAATTAACATCTACGATACACCGCCTAATAGTACAACGGTAAATATGTACGGCGGTTCCGCAGATTTTGTCAGCACGTTCAATTCCAGTACACTTAATTTCTATGGTGGCAACGCAGAGGTTGGAGCTTTCGACACCAGCGTTATAAACATCACAGGCGGCACGCTTAACGGTGCAGGAGCTTGGGGTAATGCAACAGTATATTTCTCAAGTGATGCATATTCCAAATCTCTTGGCGGAGGAAACTTTGGCACAATAGATATGCTGGGAGGAACAGTAGAAGATATTCATGCAGGAGGAAACAGCGTATTCAATTTATATGAAGGAGAGGTAACAGAATCTTTAAATGCATGGGATTTAGCTACAGTGAATGTATTTGGGTATAATTTATATAAGACTGACTCGGGCGGAGATTATAATTGTGGTTATGCGTCAGGCTTTTGGAATGATGATACTCAATTCGTTATTCATTTCAGCACTCCAGAAACATATCCACTCGTGAATCTAGTTCCGGAGCCTGCTTCGATAGTGCTGCTGGCACTCGGTGGATTGATAATAAAGGGAAGGAGGAGATGATTTTTCGAGTGTAGAAAAAGCGTAAGGTTCCCAACATCACACTTCATTACACTTTTTCGGAAAGGAGCAATTATTATGGACATCTCCAAAACTCTATCAAATTCACCGGTCTTTATCATTTTAATTTTTATCTTCTCTGTTATCGCCTATCCTCGCTCACTCTATGTAATTACCGACCATGGAGACAGCGATATAAGCGCTTATAAGATTGATGGTGACCAAGTAGACTACCAGACACAAATGGACCCACCGCTTGATTTTGGCTATGGCGCAGTGGGATTAGCTTTGGATACCTGTTCTTGGATGTTGTTTGTCTCTTACGATGATGCCGATAAGCTCGGTATTATAAATGCCAGAACATTAAAAGCTGAAAAAAGTATAAACACGCCTGTACAGTTTGCAGGCCTATACTTCGATACTAAATCCTCAAAACTCTTAGCCGCCGAAAGACAAAAAGCGGAACTATACTTATACTCGTGGGACTCAGCTACCGAATCTTTGACTCAAGAAGGAACACCCAAAATATTGGAATATCTTGGAGGTTATGGCGCCTATGGTCTTGCTCTTGATGAAATCGACAGAATCCTGTATGTCAGTAATAAAACGAACCAAGTTAAATATTATGACGCTAACGACCCTGACTTTGGTTATCTTGGCAGCATAGATATAACAGTTGACAGCAGCGACCGTGTTGCTGTAGGGATTGCCGTCTACAATGACGGCCAGGGTACAAAATACCTCTACACAGGTGCATGGTCACATGATGTGACCCACAATTATCTGGTAAGAACTGATATAAACGATGTGAACAACCCTCTCTCAACCGAAAGACCCATTGGTGCCAGCACAACCAGCATTGCGGTAGACCAAGCCACCGGTTACATATACATTACCACCAGCAATAATCATATAGAAGTTTATAACAATGCTACATTTCCGTCCGAGCCCTGCTGTATTGAAACCACAGACATTTCCGGCCCAGCCGATATCATTGTTCGTGGCGATGTTTCATACAAGCCGCCTCTTTTTTATCTTGAAAAGGTTGATGTTAATGAGCCGAATTGCGTTATTCCCGACGATTATGTAACCTACAGGATTGCCTATGGGCCGAATGGAGTTGACCATAACAATGTCGTAATTACTGATTTGCTGTCATTCGATGTTAAATTCACCTCCGCAGATAACAACGGAGTCTACGATTCTAATTTACACACCGTTACCTGGAATATCAACCACCTTGACGCTAATGACCCATGTGATTCTGTTACGTTAACAGTGAAAGTGAATGATTGTATTCTGGGATGCGGCACAATAACCAATTATTGCGAAGCCGAAAGCGACTCCTCATACAACGCTGCTGAAGCAAGCACACCTGTATGCTCTGCAAGCAACCCTGAGCCGACTTGCGGGGAAATAGTTGGTTTGGATGTTGGTGAATTTAACCTCTCCTGGTGTCC
>CAYYFT010000180.1:0-3618 GCA_964471015.1 uncultured Pirellulales bacterium
TTAATCCCACTTGTGTTTTTTAACAGAGGCGAGAATCTTCTCGGCACATTCCATCGCTGCCAGTCCTTCTTCAGCGCTGACCTCAGGCTTCGCCCCTCTATCTGCAACTGACCGTAGAAAAGATTCCTGTTCAAGACGTAGAGGCTCCTTATCATCTATGTCAAGCTGCTCGATGTGCAATAAATCGGGCCAATTCACATTCAATAAATTAAAGCCTTCCTTGCTTTGCTGCTTTTTTATCCAGTTAACGATGTTAATATTCGGGTCGGCCTTAATGACAATTCCGCTCTTCTTAAGATAATCCACACTCAAATACGCCTGCCGACTAAATACCCTCACCTTTCTTTCGGTCTTCAGCGCCAGTCTCGAAGCGGTAATGTTCGCGATACAGCCGTTCTTAAAGACAATCCTCGCATTACAGATATCTTCTTTTTCATCAATGACACTAACGCCGACTGCATCTACTTTTGCAATTTTACTGCCCGCCAGAGACAGAATAATATCTATATCGTGTATCATTACATCCAGCACAACCCCGACATCGGTCGAGCGGAACGGATACGGGCTGATGCGACTGGCCTCGATGAACTTCGGTTCGATATTGAGCCGCTTCATCGCCTGCACAACCGGATTACAACGCTCGGAATGCCCCACCGCAACGACAATGTTATTTTTTTTTGCAAGTTCCGTAATCTTTTTGCCTTCTTTAGCATCAGCCGCCAGCGGCTTTTCTATCATTACCGCAATTTTGTTTTTGATAAAGGTTTTCGCCAGCTCCAGATGCGTTACCGTTGGGGTTGCTATCGTTACCGCGTCAACTTTGCCCAATATATCCACATAATCTGTAGAGGCGAGACATCCGTACTGTTTGGCCAACTGCTGTGCTCTTTCGGAATCTGTATCAACCACGGCAACAAAATCGCTTTGTGGCAGCTGGTCGTAAACCTTCGCATGAACCGTCCCCATCTTGCCTGCACCTACAACAGCGGTTCGTATTTTCGTATTTTGCATTTCGTATCCCGCATCAGAAGACAGAAGTCAGAAATTCTGTAGTCTGTCATCTGTCATCTGTCCTCTGAATTTCTCAAGGTATCTGCCGAATTGTTGTTCGCCGCTCCTGGTTATTGCCTCGAGCATAACCCGAACATTCTCATCAAGGCCGTTCTCTTGTTCCAGAGCCTTCACATTTTCCAACAGTGTTCCACCCTGGCGATAAAGCTTCTTGTATGCCTCAATTATTTTCTGTTGTTGCTGCTCACTCAAGCCGGCTCGCGCCAGCCCCCGCTTATTAACGCCCCGAACCCTTGGCGGATAATGACCGCTGACGATAAGAAATGGCGGAATATCCCGATTAATCCCGGCGAGCCCCGCGGCATAACACCACTTGCCAAGAGTTACAAACTGATGCAGCAAAACCACGCCGCTGAGCCAAACCCCAGTCTCGATCTTGCAATGTCCGCTTATCTGCACATAGTTACTCATAACTATTTTATCTTCAAGTATGCAGTCGTGTCCGATGTGTACCCCAATCATAAGGAGGTTATCACTTCCTATTTTTGTGAACTTCCCCGGATAAACACTCGGATGAATTGTTACCTGTTCTCGAATGACGTTGTTATCGCCTATGACAAGTCCGCCAATTTCGTCACCTGCGTTCAGGCCCAGCATTTGCGGCCGGCCCCCTATCGCACAATTGGAAAAAAAGTGATTGTTCTGGCTAATCTTGACGTCCTTGCTGATTACCACATTAGCATCAAGTACCGTACCGGCGCCAATTGTAACCCCTGCGTCAATAACGCAATTTGGCCCAATTACAACACCGTCAGCCAGGTGAGCTTCCTTATCAACTACTGCACTGGGATGTACCTGAATCATTTTTGTATCTCACCTCTCAGTGTTTTACATTGAGCATTACACTTTCTCATCATCTACAAGCATAAACTTGATTTGCGCTTCAGCCACTACCGTCTTGCCCACCGCCGCCTTGCACCGGCACTGCGCTGTTCTTTTCCTCATCTTGACCGTCTCAGCGGTAAGGACAAGCTGGTCGCCGGGGACAACGGCCTTACGCAGTTTTACACCGTCCATACTCAAAAGCACCGCCAGCTTACCGGCGTGTTCCAGTTTCTGTGCGAACAGCAAGCCGGACACTTGCGCCATCGCCTCTACGATGAGAACGCCTGGCATAATAGGTGTGCCTGGAAAATGGCCCTGGAAAAACTGCTCATTGAAGCTTACGTTCTTTATCCCCTTTATTCGTCTATCACCTTCGACTTCGACCACCTTGTCTACCAGCAAGAATGGATATCTATGCGGCAGAATCCTGGCAATCTGCCGAATATTCAGGAGTGCGTCAGTCCCGAACTTCTGGAGGCGCTCTTGTTGTTCGGCTGCTTCATACAGTCTTCTTACAAGCTGTTGGTTTAATGAATGTCCGCTCTTATAGGCCACCACTCTTCCCTTAACATCTCGGCCAACCAACGCAATATCGCCAATCAAATCAACGATTTTATGCCGGACACACTCGTTAGGAAATCTGAAACTGTTCTTAATCGGGCCGTCTGAGTTGATAACCAGAATATCGCGAGGACTAAGATGAGTTCCCATTCCGCGAGCTTGAAATTGCTTCGCCTCTGCTTCAAGCAAAAAAGTCCGAGCCGGTGCCAGATTTTTCTCAAAACCCTCCGATGTTACACGACAGCTGAAAATCTGTCTGCCAATTCCGGTATGGCCCCCGTAATCCAGGTCGTAGGTAATATTTAAGCCGTCATCCGCGTATGGCAGGGCATATATCGAAGCATCACCAGCGGCAATACTAATCGGCTCACCAATAATAAACTCTTTGCACTTCTCTGCCTGCTCAACCAGCCCAACCCGCTTGAGAACCTTGAAATACTCGGCGCTGCTGCAATCCGGTGCCGGCATCTCCGAGCCGTCAACTTCTACAATCAGATTATCAATCCCCAGCGCGCTGACCACAGCCAAACAATGCTCAATAGTCTCTATACTCACAGAACCTTTTTTTAATGTCGTACGCCGGCTTCGCTCAGCAATATTTGTAACAACAGCGCTAATCCGCACCGGCTCGGCAGTATCGGTCCGCACGAAAACCACTCCGGTACCGGAAGGAGCGGGGCGAAAAACAACCTTCGCCTCCTTGCCCCCAAACATACCTTTGCCGGATATCCTTGCTTCACTTTTTATTGTCTTTTGCAGCCTCAAGTCTTTCTATCCTCTTACGTAGTTGCTTGAGCGACTCAGCCAGCCTCGGCAAATGCCTCGTCAAACCAACTATCCTTAATGCCTCCGTTCTCTCAATTGCAGGTGAGCCGAATATTTGTTGTCCGGCCGCTACATCGCGAGTAATGCCGGACTGAGCACCCACCATCACACCATCTCCTATCTCTATGTTATCCACCACACCGACCTGCCCAGCCAACACAACGCCATCGCCCAGCTTACAGCTGCCGGAAATACCAACCTGTCCTGCTATCAGACAGCATTTGCCGATTACTACATTATGGGCGATTTGCACGAGGTTATCTATCTTTGTCCCTGCTCCTATTATGGTATTTCCGAACTTTGCTCTGTCAACGCAGCAGTTAGCTCCTATCTCGA
>CAYYFT010000181.1:0-3599 GCA_964471015.1 uncultured Pirellulales bacterium
ATGTAATAGAAGCCGGCTTTCCGGTCTCCTCGCCAGCCCAGTTCGAGGCCACCGCGAGGGTTGCCGAGCAGGTAATCGGCCCAACCATAGCCGGCCTCGCCCGTGCAAACGAAAAGGACATCGAAGCCGCCGGCAAAGCCATCGCCAAAGCTAAAAAGAGACGAATCCATACTTTCATTGCGACTTCGCCGATTCATATGAAATACAAGCTGAAGAAAAATGGCACTGAAGTCCTGAAAATGGCCGTCGAGGCCGTCAAGTACGCAAGGACTTTCACCGACGACGACGTCGAATTCTCACCTGAAGACGCCTGCAGAAGCGATATGTCATTTCTCATCGAAATTTTAACCGCTTGTATAGAAGCCGGTGCGACGACATTAAACATACCCGACACCGTCGGCTACATCCTGCCGTACGAATATGGCCGAATCATCGCCCAGCTTAAATCAAGCGTCCCTGGTATAGACAAATGTATAATAAGCACCCACTGCCACAACGACCTCGGTATGGCGGTGGCAAATTCACTGACTGGCGTGCGAAACGGCGCCCGCCAGGTCGAATGTACCATCAACGGCCTCGGTGAACGGGCGGGAAATGCTGCGCTCGAAGAAATCGTTATGGCAATACAAACAAGAGCAGACTTCTTCGGCAAGGACAAGGCCAAGCCATTAACAACGAATATCAATACAAAACAGATTTACAAGACAAGCCAGCTTGTGTCCCGCCTTACCGGATTCGTGGTTCAGCCGAACAAAGCCATTGTGGGCGCCAACGCCTTTGCACACGAAGCCGGTGTCCACGTCGACGGCATACTAAAAGAACGCACCACCTACGAGATTATAACGCCGGAAAGCATCGGCTTGGGTAGCTCGCGTATGGTGCTGGGCAGACATACCGGCAGACACGGCTTTGTCGACAGATGCAAACAGCTCGGTTTCAAACTTACTGAACAGGAAATCGAACACACATATCAAAGATTTCTGGAAATCGCAGACAAGAAAAAAGAGGTCTTCGAAGAAGACGTAGCAACAATAATCAATGATGAAATCCGCGTCGTCGTAGAGAAAATTTACAAGCTGGAATATCTGAGAGTGCTGATAGAAACAGAAAAAGCACCGACGGCGACTGTAAAAATAAAGAGCAAGGAAGGAATAAAAGAAGCGAGTGCCGAAGGTGACGGCCCGGTCGATGCAGCCTATGAAGCCATCAGAGAAGCTACCGGCCAATCGCCCAAACTCGAAAGCTACTCAATAAAAGCGGTAACCGGCGGTAAAGAAGCGCTCGGCGAAGCAACCGTCAGAATCTCCAAAGATGGCCGAACTTACATAGGCAGAGGCGTCTCAACCGACATTATCGAGGCAAGTGCAAAAGCCTACGTCGATGCCATCAACAGAATGGTCTCCACGAAAGACAAAGGTACAGAGCCGGAATTAAAAGTCGAACTGTAAATTTAGGGTATAGGGGACAGGGTGTAGGGTATAGACAGAAGATGGAATGGAAAAGTTATATAGTTGGTCTTGTTGATATATTGAAACAGAGTGATAAATTGGCTGAACTCGATTCACTTTTGTGGAAAGAACAGGATTCAGGCAATTTGTCGGAAAATGAGTCCAAGAAAAAAACAGAATTTACAAAAGAAACCTGCGAAGAAGTGGAACGCTTTAGAGAGACATTTACTTTCAGTTTTAACGATTGGAAGGAGCGTTTGCATAAAGACCCAGTAATGAATTCCCTTTCGCCAGCAGATAGAGACACGATGACAAAAATAGCTAATGGCATATGCCGATTGCGTTTTTTTCCCGATATGATTATGTTTTACATCCCTTTTGACGTCAGGGAGGAATTAGCAAATCACATTTGGATTACGGCTATGCTAATAGCATGCTCCAGTGTATTTCAGCTCAAATCTAAAGAAGGAATTTTTTTTAGAGGCGGGATTGAAATAGGTGCAGGAACAGAACTTCGAAATGGCGACATTTACGGGCCTGTGCTTTGCGAGATTCATAAACTTGAGAAAAATATAGCAAAGTATCCGAGAGTAGTAATAGGAAAAAGGTTATACGATTTTATTCAGCGAAAAGAGCAAGTGTCCTATGCAGGGGATTTTCTTAATGCGGTACTCACAAGGACAAAAGATATATGTAAAAGTCTCGTATGCCGAGATGATGATGGAGAGCTTATTGTCGATTATCTTGGTAAACAAGCGATGGAGCTGAATCGGTCTGATCAGAATCAGTATAACAGGGCATGCCTTTTTATAAAAGAAGGTAAAGCTAAAGTAGAAGAAGAATTATATGAGCACATAAAAAAAGGCAATTCTGAGTTAATGGAACGTTATGGGAAACTGTGGGTGTATTATCAGAGCAGAATGAAATATTGGGTATGAAGCGAAAAAGAACGGGATTCCCGCTTTCGCGGGAATGACATTGGAGAAATAGGGTAAAACCTATGGGAATGACCCTCCTTCGCCCTGCGGGCTATGGAGGGCAGGCAATAAAAAGTAAGGATATATGTTATGGGTGTGACGATTACAGAGAAGATATTAGCAAAAGCAGCTGGCAAGGAAAAAGTTACGCCGGGTGAGATTATAGATGCAAAGCTCGATATTGTTATGTGCGTCGATGTTACTACTCCGCCGGCCATTTCGATGCTTGAAGAAAAGGGCATCAACAAGGTATTCGACCCCGAAAGAATTGTTGTAACGCCTGACCATTTTCAACCTGCTAAAGATATTAAAAGCGCCGAGCTTCACAAACGTCTCGATGAATGGGCAAGGCGCCACAACATAAAACATTACTACAAAATTGGCAGGGCCGGTGTCTGCCACGCATTACTGCCGGAGCAGGGGCATATTCGTCCCGGCGAAGTTATCGTCGGGCCTGACTCGCACACGTGCACCTACGGTGCCTTTGCTGCATTTAGCACCGGTATCGGCTCAACCGATACGGCTGCGGCAATCGCAACCGGACAATTATGGTTTAAGGTCCCTGCATCAATAAAGTTTGTGCTCAATGGCTCGCTGCCCAAAGGTGTTTACAGCAAGGACGTAATACTTGCGGTAATTGCAAGAATAGGTGTTGATGGTGCACTTTACAAAGCGATGGAGTTTACCGGCCCGGCTCTAAAAGAGATGTCGATGGAAGCAAGAATGACCATAACGAATATGGCCATCGAAGCAGGTGCCAAAAACGGAATTATCGGCTTTGACGATATCACAAAACAATACCTCGATGAGCACCTCAAAGACAATAAATATTATACCGTTTACGAATCCGATGAAGATGCCGAATATGTGAGCACCGAAGAGTTTGACTGCTCGAAATTAGAGCCGATGGTCGCTCTTCCCTCTCTGCCGAGCAATGGTGTTCCCATCTCTGAATGTGCCGGCAAGGTAATGGACCAGGCATATATCGGCAGTTGCACGAATGGCAGAATCGAGGATTTACGAATCGCCGCAAAAATCCTCAAAGGAAAAAAGGTGGCTATAAGAACTATCGTTGTTCCTGCAACGCCCGAAATCTGGAAACAGGCGATGGACGAAAAACTGTTCGATATATTTTATGACGCCGGCTGTGTAATCGCCGCTCCGACCTGCGGAG
>CAYYFT010000182.1:0-3556 GCA_964471015.1 uncultured Pirellulales bacterium
AGCCACGTTCGACAATGCCCTGATGGGCCGGCCCGAGTTTGTACATATGATTACTTTGATTTGTTCCACTGCCGGCGTTCAGAAAAGAAAACAACCCTGCAATCAGCAGTGTTGATTTATGATGCGTAACAGTGTATGGCCCCGCAAATATAGCGCATGCCTCGCCGTGGAAGCCGCCGCAGTTAGCAAAGAACACCGAATTTTCCGCTGAATATTGTTTAGCCAATACCGTGCCCTGACCTACGAAGCATTCGGATATTATTGTGCCATCGGTAATCTTCGAGCCGGAGCAGACAATGAAATCCTCCGCAAAAACACCGGGACCAATATAGACAGGGTCTTTCGGAGAGCTATTGACTGAGCCGTTTTCTAATCTGTTCACTCCCTCGATTACGCTTGCAGGGCCTATTTTGACATTCTTGATAATTCGACAATTGATAAGCTTAGCGCCTTTTGCCAACAGGCCCATAGATGAAGTCACAGACTTGGTATAGTTGGCAATCATTTTTTGCAGGTTTTCAATTACTTTCGGCCTGTGTCGATAAAAAGCTATCACATAAGCGGTATGAGCGGACAAATGGTCATAAATCGGTATTTCTCTGCCGCCAGCCTCATTAACAACGGCAACTTCGGTCCCATTACCGAATGAACTCTCCCCCTCAACCGCAAGCAAATCAACATTGTCAATAACTGCATCGTCCTCTATTATGTAGTTGGCTATGTAATTATTAACATTGTTAATATAGACATTGTTTCCAATTTTGCAGTTGTGGATTGTTGCGTTACTAATTCCTGCCGACTTCTTAACGCCACCTAAAAAAGACGCTTCCCCTTCAAAAACACCTAACTTTACGTTACCGGAGAAGTGAGCCGCCTTTACTTTCGACGGGTCAAAACCACCAGCTACCTGAACACTTGACCAATCAGCACAACTGCAGCCCTGGCCAGTAAGCCTCGTGATTTCCCCAGCAGATAATGAACGAAATTCCGATGCCATATTACACTCCTTCTGAAATCAGTTTTAACCTGTCTTCGGAGCCAAAAAAGCCTAAACACCGACTACAAATAGGTACTTTCCGGATAGAATCAAAGCAGAAATATCCTCTGGCAACTGCTGTCCACAAAGAGATGGGTATTATACTTATTCGGATGAGCAAGTCAACGTTGTATTTAGTAATTTGCTTGTGTTCAAACCAGAAAAGAGCAAAACATCCGGCCTCAAATATGCAGCCCCAAAGACAAATAAATAAAGAACAAATCCTTTGTCTTAAATGTAGCTAATAATAGAGATAAGATAAAGATATAAAAAAGGCGTGGAGAATTACGCCAATTTTAAGGATAGGGTGTTAAAATGCGACTCACAACAGAACAACGCCTACAAGCTTTAGAGCGGGATGCCGTTGTTTTCCATGATACAATCAAGCTGCTCCATAAGTTGCTGAAGGAACAAGAGGGGCTAATAAATGAGTATATTGTGCGAAAAGTGGCATCTGCGGATGTAAGCGATAAACATCACGCAAAAAATACCCGGCCGGAAGAGGAGTTATACACTTTTGTTTGCCGGCGGAGATTCGACAAAATCGAAAAAGACATTAAAAAAACGCTCAAATTGATAGAAAATCTAAGGTCTGGATTGAAGGCCGGTTAAAGACAAGTCCTTTATTTTGTAGGTGGGAAAATACTGGAAAGTAAGTTTACAAGTGACTGAACCGCCTTGCTTACTTGGGCAGATAGAGGCTGTCCAAGTTGTATTTGTGCCGGCTGAACCCCAACAATATATACATCAACATCAATTTCCTGGTGAACCAAATCAACAAAAAGATGTGGCGAAAGTGTATGCGTAGAGAAAACAAATGAGTTTAGCTGCTCAGGTTTGAAGATACTTATAGTTCCAGGCGATGCCCCAGAGTCGATGGCATCGATAATAAGCAGATTCTGCGGAGCTTTTTTTATGATTGGCTGAATATAGTTTTCGGGAACGGTGCCGGCATCTATCAGTTCGGCACAGACTTTTGCATGCCGGAGCTGCTGACAAACCAGCGGACCGACCCTATCATCGCCTTTTAATATATTGCCGATTCCGACAATAACCGTCTTAGAGTCGTGAAGTTTATTTAGCTGCTCGAAAAGTTGTTCGCCGGTGGCCATAGCGTTTTTACCCCGTTAGAAATTCCACAAAAGACCCTGAACCCCAAGAAGGAACGATTTCTAACGGGGTTTAAAGTCGGATACTCAACTCGCACTTACACTTTGGGCAGAGGATTCGCATAAAATCACTCATTTCGGGCGGCCTGTCGGATTTTGGTTGTGGTTGAATATCCTGCGGCTTTGTATGCAGTTCGCCGCTTTTGGCAATCAGCAGTGAAGGGTTGGTATAGGCCAACGGGCCAAGCTTTTCATAAAGCCAGACAAGGTGTTTTTTTGTTCCTATTACTGCACCACACTTTTCGCAGAGCTGCAGTTCGAACTCGTGAGTTTCGATGGTCTCTTCTCTGTTTAGAGTAGCTAAGTCCCATTTTCTTGAGAGCTGTATGCCTGTTTCTGTCGTGCAGTTGGCCTCGCAATTGCCGCAAAAGATGCAGGTATCATATCGATGGGTTATTCTTCTTACAGGCGGGTCCGCCTCCAGGTCGTCAACCATGCTCAAGCATTCCGGAGTCGGGCAAGCATTTACGCATGCACCGCAGCCGATGCAGGTATCGAGGTCAAACTCCGGCTTACCTCTGTATTTCTCCGGCACCACGCACGGTTTAGCAGGAAACCGGGTGGTAAAGCGCGGGGATAAAACCGCCGTTATTGCTTCTTTCAATTCTCTTAGCTTTGGTAAACGCAATTTCAAACTCCTGCATTTGGTCGTTAGTTTTAGTGAATGTTATTCACCGAATACTATTCGCTTTTCTTGCCGATTTCTTCTCCGTATTTGTCAACAACGCTATTCTCCCACAGTTTTACGCCGGAAGCATAAGAACCCTTGGCAATTGCATGTGCGGCCGTGGGTGAGGTTATCAATATAAACACAGCGCAGATTATCGCTTTTGCACTTGTGGGCCCCGAACCGCTGATGAGGGCGACACCGACTAACAACAGGATGGTGCCGAGAGTTACGCATTTTGTCGAGGCCTGTAAGCGGTTGTAAACGTCGGGAAAGCGAACCAGACCTATACAACCGAATATATCAAACAAAATTCCAATCGCCGCCAGGATGTATCCTATAATATCAGTCATCGAAGCTTCTGCCCTCCAAAAACTTTGCCAATGCTATCGTCCCGATGAAGCTTAACAATGCCCAGGCAAGAGCAATGTTGAGATAAAAATCCTTCTTTGTTACCAGCCCGAGAACAGCACAGAAGCCTACTATAACAATACCCAATATATCAATAGCGACGGTCCTGTCCGGAGCACTGGGGCCGCGACCTATTCGGTAAAGACACAGGAAGCAGCACACGAATAAGCCGATGTAAAATAACGTCGTTAATGCTGTCATAGTTAACCTTTTTCTATTCGAAGATTCTCTTCAGGAACCACTCGAATCTTCGAGCGATAAATTTGGTTGCTT
>CAYYFT010000183.1:0-3552 GCA_964471015.1 uncultured Pirellulales bacterium
TCGTTATTAAAAACCTTACTAAAAAGTTCGGTGACAACGTTGTTCTGGATAATATTTCTCTGTCGATAGAAAAAGGCAAGACGACGGTGGTGATAGGGCCGAGCGGGTGCGGCAAGACTGTTTTGATAAAAAATTTCATAGTGCTACTTCGGCCAAGTTCAGGTGAGGTTTATTTTAAGAACAAGCGCATTGATAATCTGCCTGAAGAGAAATTGAATAAGATACGTACCCATTACGGTTTTCTGTTCCAGGGCGGGGCGCTGTTTGACAGTCTTAGCGTTGCCGAGAATATAATGTTTCCGATAGTCCAGCATTACAAGATAACCGATTGGAGGCAGGTCGAGGAGGTTGTCAAGGCCAAACTGACAATGGTTGGTCTTGACGGTTTTCAACAATTTTATCCTGCGAATCTTTCCGGTGGTCAGAAAAAAAGGGTGGCATTGGCACGGGCTATTGCGCTGAATCCGGAAGTTATTTTGTATGATGAGCCGACGACGGGGCTGGACCCTATTCGTGCAGATACAATCAACGAGCTTATTTTGAAACTTCAAAGAGAACTTGGCGAGACGACTGTTGTTGTTACCCATGATATGACAAGTGCGTACAAAATAGCAGACCGTATCGTTATGCTACATAACGGCAAGATTATCGCCGACGGCGATGCTGACTATATTCGCAATCATTCCCATCCCGTAGTTAGACAGTTCATCACCGGCCAGGTCAATGAAGAAGACCTTGCAGTTCTGCGTGCAAGCGGCGGTATTTCCCAGGCTAAGTTCCTGCCTCGTGATTTTGAGGAATGATAGAAGTGATGCACGAGAGAGCTGAGGACGTCGCAGGCGATTTGGCCAAGGTTGTGCGAGGAGATGTTTTCGCTGACATATTACACAGGGCAGCATACGCCAGCGACGCCAGCATTTATCAGATAATTCCCGGATGTGTTGTTGCGCCTCGGGACGTTGCGGACGTAGCGGCTGTTGTGAAATACGCCGGTGCCCACGGTATGTCGGTAGTTGCTCGCGGAGCGGGCAGCGGGGTGGCCGGTGAATCGCTGTGCAGCGGCATAGTCTTCGATATGACCCGGTATATGAACAAGATTATTAGTGTGGGTGACGGCGGTGCGATTGCGGTTGTTGAGCCCGGTGTGGTACTGGACGATTTAAATAATTGCGTGGCGGCTTACGGCAGAAAAATCGGGCCTGACCCGTCGAGCGGTAACCGGGCAACGGTAGGTGGGTGCGTGGCTAATAATGCCACAGGCGCTCATTCACTCGAATATGGCTATATCGGTGACTATGTGGAAAGTGTCGAAGCGGTTCTGGCTGACGGCAGCGTGGTTGAGTTCAAAAATGATTTCAGTCCGGAGGGGGGAGAAAACGAGAAACTTGCTTCAATTGCAAAAGGGTGCATATCGATTCTTTCGGGCAATGAGACGGTCATTACCAAGGCGCTGCCTGAGACAAAGCGAAATCGTAGCGGGTATACAATCGCAAGGGTCTGTCACAACGGGAAAATAGATTTGGCCCGGCTGTTAGCAGGCTCGGAGGGGACATTGGGCATTTTTACGAAAATCGCCCTTCGAACTGTTGCGGTTTGCGCTGCAAAAGCGCTGCTGCAGCTTGAATTTGATTCGTTTGAAAAGATGGCACGGGCTGTGCCGATTATTGTTGACAGCGGGGCGTCGGCGTGTGAGCTGATGGATAAGACTTTGATTGATATGGCGATTGAGGCGCTGCCCGAATATCGGGATGTTTTGCTGGCTGGTGGTGCTGCTGTTCTTCTGGTTGAGCATAGCGGCGGAACGGATGAGCAGGTAAGAGAAAAGATAGAAACTACTGATTCGAAAGTTGGGAAGCTAGCCTGCGGGCGAAGGATTGTTTTTGAGCCGGAGCAGCAGAAGCGATTGTGGAAGCTGCGCAAGGATGCTGCAGTGCTGCTTGACAGGGAAAAGGGGAGAAAGCACCCTGTTCCTTTTGTTGAAGATGCTTCTGTCGGAAACAGACGGCTGGCGGAGTACATTTCGGGTCTGGAAAGAGTCGGGAAGCGATATGATATTGCGATGTCTTTTTACGGTCATGCCGGCGACGGCGAGCTGCATATACGGCCATATCTGGATTTGAGCGACCCGGCTGAAGTAGAGAAGATGCGGTCGATTGCAAATGATGTTTTCGAGCTTGCCTGGTCGCTGGGCGGGTCAATCAGCGGTGAGCACGCAGAGGGGTTGGTGAGGGCGGCTTTTTTGAGGCGGCAATACGGCGATGAATTTTACGAGTTATTGCGGGCAATCAAGAATATATTCGACCCCGATGGTTTGATGAATCCCGGTAAAATCATCAACGACGATGCTGATGTTATGGTTAAGAACCTGCGGGCTGAGCATAAATGGCTGCCTGAGAGACTTAAAACGGATTTGTATTTTGGGAAGGACGAATTTTGCACCGAAATTGAGCAGTGCAGCGGCTGCGGGGTTTGCCTGAGCAGAGAATCCGATTTGCGGATGTGCCCGGTGTTCCGTGCGGTGGGTGAGGAGCTGGACAGCTCACGTGCGAAAGCTAATATACTTCGTTTCTGGATGACGGGGCAGTTAGAGAGAGTAGATTTTGAGTCGCCGGAGTTTAGAAAGTTTCTGGATTTGTGCGTTAACTGCAAAGCGTGCTCGGTAGAATGTCCCTCCGGAGTTGATGTTTCCCGGCTGATGGCGACGGCACGAGCGGAATTAGGCAAACGCAAGGGGCTAAGGCGTGCGGAATTGGTGTTGAGCGGCAATCGGTATCTTAGTATTCTTGGCAGTGTTTTCGCTCCTGTTTCTAATTTTGTAATGAGAGTTGGAATCTTTAAGTGGCTGCTCGAGAAAATCGTCGGGCTTGACCGGCGAAGAGATATGCCCGGATTTGAGAGACGGTCATTCCTGAGGACGGGGCGTAAATATCTGGAGGCCTGTGAGGCTCAGCGCAAGCCGGTCGATAGGGTTGCGTATTTTGTGGATACGTATGCGAATTATAACGACCACGAGCTGGGATTTGCAGTGCTTGAGGTTTTGCGGCACAACGATATTGATGTGATTTTGCCGAAGCAGCGACCTGTGCCGCTGCCGGCGATTGTGTATGGCAATGTCAAACGTGCCCGAAGAGATTTGTCGTATAGTGTTAAGCATTTAGCTAAAGCGGTTCGAGATGGGTACAAGATAGTATGCTCCGAGCCGAGTGCGGTGCTTTGTCTGAAGCAGGAGCTTCGGCATTTTGTCGCAGGTGAAGATGCGCAGCTTGTCTCGGAAAATACGTATGAGTTGATGGGCTATTTACTTGGCCTGCTTGAGGAGGGTAAGTTGAAGCCAGTTGAGAATCCCATAGCTCGCGGTTTTGCCTATCATCAGCCTTGTCATTTGTATGCGATTGGCGGTGGAAAGGCGGGTGTCGAACTTCTGAAAAGACTTTGCCCTGTTATGATAGCTGAACTCGATGCCGGCTGCTGCGGTATTGCGGGGACGTTCGGGATGCAACAAAAGAATTATGAGCTGTCATCGAAAATAGCTGAGAGATTAAAAAAGGCGTT
>CAYYFT010000184.1:0-3541 GCA_964471015.1 uncultured Pirellulales bacterium
TGCCGTTTAAACTTACTGCAAATGGATAAGCGAATCATAATAAATGCAGATGATTTCGGCCTGTGCAGCGGAGTAAACAAGGCTGTGGCACAGGCGCATACAACCGGTGTGCTGACCAGTGCGACGATTATGGCCAATATGCCGGCCGCCGACGAAGCCGTCGAAATGGCTAAGCAACTGCCGGACCTTGGCGTTGGTGTCCATCTTAATCTGTTCGAAGGCAAACCCCTGTCGGAAGATAGCGGCATTGATTGCTTGCTTAATGCCGACGGCGGTTTTGCTTTTTCGCCGGCCAGGCTGTCAATTCTGTCCATAGGCAGGCACAAAATTCGAAATGCCATACGAGCCGAGCTCGCCGCGCAAATCCAATGGGTAATCGACAATGGCTTAAAGCCGACTCACTTGGACTCACATAAACATATTCACAGCTTCCCCCCCATATTTCCAATAGTCTGCGACTTAGCCAGGCGGTTTGAAATCGCCGCTATACGTTTCACGCTGGAGCCAAAACAACTTTCGGCAATGCCCTGGCCGCTGCCGGCCGAAGGCGGAAGAAAAAGAGCAAGGGCAATTCGGACTATGGCTAAGATAAACCGTATTCAAAACTCAGCTTTCCTGAAAACCAATTGTCTTCTCGGCGTTGCGCATGCAGGAAAAATAGATGTGAATTTCTTCAAGGCCGTCGCTTTATACAATTCGGCAGCAACCGCAGAAGTAATGACTCATCCAGGATTTGCTGACGGCCTGGACCAAAGGCAAACCAGATTACTACATCAGCGAAAGGGCGAGCTTGAAGCTCTTTGCAGTGAAAGAACAAAGCAGTATTTCAGGGATGCAGGGATAAAATTAGTGCATTATGGAAAGCTCTGAACAGCCCAATATTGATTGCTCGGTCGTAGTGCCGCTTTACAATGAAGCGCCGGTGGTTAACGAGCTTTACAGCCGGCTAACCAAAACAATGAGCGAAACCGGCCTTAATTATGAGCTTGTCTTTATCGACGACGGCAGCACCGACAGCACCCTCGAGCTGATAAAGGGTATCGCCGGCAGAGACGGCAAAGTCGTGGCTGTTGAGCTTCGCCGAAATTTCGGCCAGACCCCGGCTCTGGCCGCAGGATTCGATATCGCAAGAGGACAAATCATAATTTCAATGGATGGCGACCTCGAAAACTTCCCGGAAGAAATACCGGTTTTTTTAGAAAAAATCGATGCCGGCTACGATGTTGTCAGCGGCTGGCGCAAACACAGAGTCCACAGTTTTCTGGTAAGAAGGCTGCCGAGTATGATAGCCAATTGGATTGCCTCGAAAATAAGCGGCGTTTGCCTCCACGATTTCGGCACCACCTTCAAAGCATACAAACGCGAAGTAATTGAAGAATTAAATCTCTACGGTGAGATGCACAGATTTATTCCGGCGCTGCTGACACGCAGCGGCGCCAAAATCATCGAGATACCAATAAAGCATATTAACCGGCCCCACGGCACCAGCAAGTATGGAATCTCCAGAACGTTCAGGGTCGTCTTCGATTTAATAACGCTCAGATTCCTGCTCGGATACATTACCAGGCCGTTACACTTTTTCGGCCGACCGGCTATTTACCTGATTCTGGCATCTTTGGCACTGTTCTCGTATATACTGTATGATAAATTCTTTTATAATGTGCCTATTTCAGTTGCACATACGCCGTTGATGGCTTTGGCAACGATACTTCTAATGCTCGGCGCTATACTTGTCGCCACGGGGTTAATAGGCGAGATGATAAGCAGGGTCTATTTCGAATCGACAAACAAAAAAATATATTCGGTACGTAAGGTCCATCGCAAAGAAGATTTAACGGCAGATTAAAAGTGGCAAAAAAGAAGAAAAAACAATCTCTGGCCGCACTGTATATTATTTTAGTCGTAACAGCAGCGATAATTCTTTTAGTCAGGCATTTTCATATCAAGAATTTCCATATTATAGAGCCGGAAGTCCTTTATACCAGCGGCCAGCCGCGAGGGATGGACTATACCCGACTGCTTTATAGATACCACATTGCTACAATCATAAATGTCCGCTCAGCTTCCGAACACCGTGAAAAGAACTGGTATAATGAAGAAATAACCTGGGTCAGGAACAATGGCGTTAAATATATCGAACTGCCTATCGAAAAAGCCGATTACTTCCCCAACAAGGAGACACAAGACCAGCTCTTGGCCATAATGGCGGATAAAAACAATCTCCCCGTGCTTATTCACGGCAGCAGCGGCGAGAGAAGAGTAGCAATGCTGACTGCTGTCTGGCTTAGAAAAATCCGTAGATATACCGTTGAAAAAACTGCCAAAGTAGCTGAAGAAATCAACGACAATCGAAAAACAACCGAGGCCGAGAATAAATTCATCACGCAATTAGCAAACTGAGCTTGTTCCGCAGCCCTTTATCTATTGTCTTTGACCGTTGTCGCCGATTTGTGCAATAGCGCACCACTCACAACTTTGCTTTTATGTCGTTCAGCGTCATCCTGCATATAAACAATTTCAAAGTCGCCATTTGGGAGCAATTCCTCCAGGTATCTGCCAAATGCTACAACCCAGCAGCCCTCACTGTACAACCCATACGTCTCTGATTTTGTTTCTATTTCGGGAACACGTCTGCCGAAATAATGAATAAACCTTGTAGAGGCAGATTTATACGCTATCAATTTCTCTGAGGTGGGCACTTTTTCCACCACAATCTGGGTAAACTGCCTGGATGGCCTGTTATAATTTAGAGGATTTATAAAGATGACATAAGCAGTCATAACCAGAGCAATAATACCAACGAAGACTGCCCCGCATGCAAAAGCAGGTTTTCCTCTCGAAAATAATATGACAATAACCGCAGCTACAGCTGTTGTCATTATTCCGAGTATTATTGTGCCCCCAAGCAATTGAGGGCGGGCTTTGGCTACATAAACCAACCCGGCAACCACTCCGGCAATTATAACAACGATATGATTTCGCAGGACATCCTTTGCGTATTTCCACGTATAGGCCTTCTGCACAAAAGCCATATCTTCTATCAGGATACCTATCAGTATGGCCATCGCCGGCATCAACGGCAGTATGTAGTGCTGACGTTTGCCTCCGGTTATAGTGAGAAACACCAGGTCCACAACAAACCACAACCACAAAAATTGCATCACAGCCCGCTTCTTGTTCCAAACCCTGTAAAAAGGAGCAGCCAGCGCCATCGGCAGAAAAGCAACCCACGGCAATATAAACATAAACATCCTCGGCAGATAATAATAAATTGCCTTGCCACCCGAAGCGTAATCACCAAGAAAACGGTCAACAAACTCTCGTTTCCATAGTATCAGGTCCCAGTTTAGTTTGTGAGCGATAGCCAGCGGCCACGGCAATACGATGGCCAGAAAAATAATCAGCCCCACCACCGAGGCCCAGTTAAGCAGCTTCTTCCATTGCCGGAAGATGGAAACATAAAAAAACAGTGGAATCAGAACAAGAGGCAGCGGAGCAGGCCCTTTGGCCAGGTTTGCAAGAGCAAAGCTTGTCCAGAAGA
>CAYYFT010000185.1:0-3535 GCA_964471015.1 uncultured Pirellulales bacterium
CGGTTTTGCTGCCAATCAGCAATATCGGTGCGGCTATGGCAATGGACGAATACGTTCCTATGATAATGCCGAAGCCGATCGCAAAGGTAAATCCTCTCATGCCCTGTCCGCCAAAGATATACATTATCAGCACAACTATAAATGTCGTGAAAGACGTCAAAATGGTTCTGGAAATAGTCTGGTTAATGCTGTTGGTAATCGTCTGCGGATTGAGCTGTGCCTTTTTGCGGTTTTCCCGGATACGGTCGAAAACAACAATAGTATCATTAAGCGAGTATCCTATGAGCGTCAGGAAGGCAGCTATCATCGCCAGATTGATTTTGAAATCTCCGATTAGAAGTTTCTCTCCAATTGGCGTTGCAGCGATATAGGTGCAGGCAGTAACGGCACCGAGTGTGATGCATACATCGTGCACCAGTGCTATAATTGCAGCAATGCCATAGCGGACATTCCCGAATCGAATCCAGATATAGGTGACAATTGCAAACAGGGACAGAACAATGGCAATCAAAGCTCGTGTTTTTGCCTCTGCGCCGACTGATGGGTCTATCTGCGTTACTCGCGGCAGTGAAGTTTCCAGTTTAGTTGCAGTCAGGACTTTGGCGGTTTCGCTTTCAACAAACCGTGTCCATTCATCCTCGGTTAATTCACGCAAGCCTGCCTCAGGCTCGGCACTAAGATAAACAAAAGACTTTACCGGCTGGTTCGGTTCTATTGCCGTCATATCTGAGCCGAGGATTTTATAGGAATACCAATCAAGGTTTTGCATATCGGGCTTGAATCGCAAATCCGCCAATCTTCGGCTGATTTCTTCGGCCGTGGCAGCTCTTTCTATTTTGCATTCAATTTTAGCCCCGCCCAGAAAGTCAGTAAGTTCGGGGTAAGAATCTATAAGCTCTTCAGTTATTTTTTCCTGCGAGGTGATTTGCGGTTGAAGATTTCGCTGTATTTCCAGTTCTTCCGCAAAAGCAGTTAGTATTGCGGTATTAACAATCTCATCAACTTGTGGTTCTGCAATATCGGCATTTGGAAAAGCTGCGCTGAGTACATTTTTTACCAGAGATTTGTTCACTTGGCTTGTTGTTATGATAAACTCAGCGGGGTTATTGTGCTGAGTTACAAGCAAATTGCTTAGTTTGCCGCCAAATTTAGCCTGGGCTTTTTTAATTGCCGAGGTTACAGTCTCAACGGTATGCTGGGGTTTCAGCTCAGATTCAGAAAAAGTAACGGTAGCGGTAGTTTTATTTGTCTCAGTGGTGTTGATTTCATATTGTTTATTCGATTCTCCGATGCTGTAAACATTCGCCGCCGCAAGAGCAGGGTTGTTCATCGTGTTTGCGACTTCGCGGATTCTATCCTCCACCTCCTGCCTTGCCAGGCTGACTTCACCTTTCAGATTAATTTGGACGGAAGTTCCGCCTGTAAATTCGATATCGTATTTATTGTTCTTAACCTCGTCTCTTGTAAAGAAAGCAAAGAGGCCTGCTGCAATAAGCAGAATTGATATGCAGAAGAAAATCGGCCTGGAACCCATCCAGTTTATATCTGGTTTGTGTATGAGACGAAGCATAACCAAGTGGTCTCTGATAACTCGCTTAGCTAATAAAAAATCGAAAATTACTCGAGTTACAAACAGCGATGTGAACATACTCGAGAGAATACCGAGCATAAGAACAATAGCAAAACCCTTTACTTCTTCTGAAGCGACCCAGTAAAGAATCGCAGCGGTGATGAATGTAGTAAGATTGGCGTCGAAAATAGTTCTAAACGCTCTCTGGTAGCCGTTTCTTACCGCGATTCTCAAGGACGAGCCTCGCTGCTGCTCTTCGCGGATTCTCTCGAAAATGAGGACGTTGGCATCAACGCTCATACCGATGGTTAGTATGATGCCGGCTATGCCGGGTAGCGTGAAAGTTGCTCGCAGCAACGCCATTGTCCCTAACACAAAGAGCAGGTTCATAAGCAATGCCACATCGGCAATCGAGCCAGCAAGAGTATAGTAAACCGCCATACATAAGACGACCACCACGAGGCCGATTAAACCGGCTTTGATTCCTTTATCACGATTGTCGGCGCCAATGGATGGGCCTATCGTTTTTACCGAGATGGGTTGTTCTATCAGCCTGGCGGGTAAAGAGCCGGCATTTAGCTTGTTGACCATATCAACAACTTCCGTTTGTGTGAAGCTGCCTGTTATTATGCCTCGTGTGAATATTCTGGACTGAACATTTGGAGCGGATATTGCGATGCCATCGAGCAGGATGCAGAGTGGTCGTTCGATATTTTTTCCGGTAACGTTAGCGAATAACTTTCCGCCTTTTTCATCCAATACAAAACCAATAGCTCTTCGACCGGTTTGGTCAGTTTGTGGTTGGGCTTTCTTCAGACTCCAATCTTTACCCTCAGCACCGTGGAGAATAGCCTCGTCTTTTTTGTTGCTTGCCAGGACATAGAACTTATCGCCAAACTGTGCAACGACCGAATTCGGCACCTGCCATTCATCAATACTTTCTATTTCGCACCATACATTTTTACTGTCTGAGGCGTATTTGGGTCCCTTTGTCTTAAGCAGTTCAACATAGCCGGCCATCTCGTCGGCGTCCACTTCCTGGTGTCCGAGCGTCGGCAGTATTCTGAACTCAAGTATTCCGGCACCCTTCAGCATGCGCTGCAGGTCTTTCGGGTCGTCGAGCCTTCCCTGGAAAGGGCGATATTCATCGAAAGTCGCCACTGCGTTGTCAATTTTTTCTGAACGGCTGGGAAATTCGGCTTTAAGCTCATCAATGGCGTAGCTGCGTTTAAGTGATTTGGAGGGCATTCCGAGACAGAATCTCAACTGGTCCTCCGTAAGGTTTAATTTATCGAGAGCTTTTTTTGCCTCTTTGTATTGTATGTTTATACCCGTTTCAGCGTCCGTCAACTGCTCAGAAACTTCAGCCCATTCGGCATACATATTTACATACCTGGTCAGCAGGTCCAGGTTGCCTTCAGAACCGAGGTAATCTACCAGCGATTCTCTCAATTGTTGCTCATCCAGTTTAATCCAATCGCCGAGATGCAGTTTTATATCATCGAGGTCAAGTCCGGCAACGGCAATTATACTTTCCGGGGTTTCGAGTCTTGAAAAGAGCCTGTCTCTTTTGTCCTGTAAATCCCTGCGTTTGTCATGGACCTCAGCCAAATTGTTGAGTATAGTCATTCTATCAGGAGCGCCCTGGGCGAATTCTTCGAAATCTTTGGTTCGCTGCTCTGCCGGCTTTTGCAGGGAGCGCAAAATTATCGCAGGGTTTATGTTTTCAACCAACAGGTCGCTGTGCGCTTTTTCGAAATTCTTCCGCTTCTGGTGGGTTTCTTCACTCGCCAGGGGCATTTGTATCTCAAAACGAGTGCCGCCCTGCGGACGCCATACAAGATTTTGGATGTTGGCGGGGTCTATTCGCCTTCGCAGAACAGTTATCATTTTTTGGGCCAGGTCCCTCTTTTCCGACCCCTCGAGTCCCTGGGTATCAATTTCATAGATAAGGCTTGTTCCGCC
>CAYYFT010000186.1:0-3513 GCA_964471015.1 uncultured Pirellulales bacterium
GGTTTTATGAAACTGCTCCCATATTTGGTCAATATTGAGTTGCTGTTTGGTTTTCATAGGATTCCTCCATGAAATTCTATGACCCTAAAAAGTTTTACAAACTCAGTTTTAAGTCCTATAAGTGCCAGCATTTCTCTTACCTTCTGATTCTCCGGCCGCGCCCACAGAGAAAACACCCGCCACATTTCTTATCGACTTTCCAGCCGATAACTTTAGGAGAACCAATCAGCAACTTTCTTAAAAAGGATTTCTTTTTTCCTGTTCGCTACACATTATTCAAAGATTGAAATCATTCCCTGTTTTTGCCTGAGCAATTCTGCCGCCACTCTCTGGTTGAGCGAATTCTCCAAAAGCTTATTTATTTGCAGTTCGAGATACTCATTTCGATTCTCTTTAAGCAGCCCTTCGGCATATTCGTCTATTGTTGGTCGGGTCTCTAAGCTGCCTGCAGCACCAAATTTGATATTTTTAGTATCGCAGAACAGAAGACGCTGGCTTCGGGTATGCTCATTGATTGCATTGTTCAACAAGCCGGAGAACTCGTCCACCGCTAAATCCTTCGGTACAAAACCGGGACTGTGGATATTGTTTATGTTCTGGGTAAGGATCTTTTGGCGACTCTGTGTAAATTCAATTATCTTAACGAGTAGTTCAGTGATATTATCTGTTATCAATGACGTCAGGTTCATAAGCAATCCTCCCTATTGGGCTTGCATTCCGGCAAAATGTCTTAAAAAAGGCGGCAACTTAACACCTACATTCGTATTATGCTTTTTCATAATTAACTTTTCCCCCTGTGAGGGCGAGAAAAGCAGGAAGGATAGACTGTGAAAAGCGAAGCTATGTTTCTCATCCTTGACCTTTTTATCCCTTCATTGCCCCCTACATTAAGGTGAAAGTAAAATAACGAGAAATACAGCCGTTTTTCACTTTTACCTTTTTTCCTAAGCTCCAACTTCCAATGTATGGTTAATTATTTGATTCCACTCAAACCACCAGGCTTTGCCTGGAATCAACCTGTCCATTATTTAGTTATTTCCAGAATGCGAGCCGTGTCCCCTTATCTTGCCGGGGGGCTCTTCTTTGTTTAAAATCCGCCTTATTTCCCAAAGGGTTTTTGTTTTCTTAAGTTCAATGATTCTTGATAATCTTTCAAAGACTGACTCGTCGTACAGTCGATGTCCGCCTTCGGTCCACTGTGCCTCACGAATAAGTCCCATTATTGTGTAGTTATGAATAGTTTGCCGGGAGAAAGGCGTGCAACGGACCAATTCACCAATTCGATAGAGCTTGGTAGGTATCTGCAACGTGCGATTTCTAACTTCTACCTGCATCACCAAAAACTTTTTATAATGGACCCATTAAGGATTCGACGATTAAGAATTCAAAGGGTTAAAAAGGTAAAATACAAAGTGGCTAAAACCACCTGATTATCACTGATGGCTTTTGTTTGAATAATCATCTCAATTCAAATTCAGCTTATTGACTCTTTTCAAACCGGCGGCTGTTAGTTTACATTAGTCCTCAAAAGGTGTTTTACATTTTACAAAATGTAAAATACCTTTTATCGAATGTCAACTTTTTTTTGTTTTTTTGAAAAAATTTAGGAAGTTTTCTGTGGTGAGTGGCCTTTTTTCGAATGCTGGCTGCCTGGCAGGTAGGAATTTGCCGATATTTCTTTAAATTTATCGGTATTATCGGTGTTTTTCGCCGAATATCGTCAGTTAAGGGTTTGAGGATAAGGATTTGGGCACATTTCAGAGCAAAAGTATACCAAAGCGAGCGAAATGTCTCTGCCGGCACTTATGGGAAATTGGGCATGTTTTCAGGATTAAAAGTGCCCTGACTTTCTGAGGCGAAGGTTCAAGTGTATTACGGTATGTTCTAAGGTGGTGGTGCAGGGACATTCTAAGGCGAAAGTGTGAGTATATCCGGAATGAGGGCCTGGGCACGTTCTGTGGGTGGCTTTTTTGCAGAGCAGCGGCTTTTGGCTAAGACGAATGACCAGCCGGCACACGCAGAAAAGCCCGGGAAGTTATAAGGTTTTTGCCAAACGCCCTTACCTAAATATCCGATACAGGGATAAGCGAACCTAATAGTACTATCTGAAACTGTATAAATGGAGCAAAATTGTATCGCTTTAATCCGCCGGAGGCGGATAAACTATGCACCGAAGCAATAAGAGTTTCGAAAATACCGGTAACACCGCTCATGGCGGCGCTCCCCTGCTTGAGCAGATAACCCCGTTGGCTCGGCAGATAAACTGCCTCGACATCGAACGAATAGCTAATGTTTGCATTAAGAACATTCCCAATTTGATTGGTGTGAGATTTGCTTCGCTGTATATACTCGATGAAACAAACGATATTCTACACCTCCAAAAATACAATCATCCGTTTCTTATAAACAAAATAGTTTCAGTCAATCAAAATCCGCCCTCCCCTATGGTTATGGCTGTAAGAAGTAAAAAACTTATACAGGTGCGAAACATAGATACCCACAAAAGGCCTATTATCAAGAAATCTCAACGCGCTTTTGCCGAGAACTATGAGACCAAGAATTGCATTATCACCCCGCTTATCTGCCAGGACAGAGTGGTTGGTGTACTCAATTTGTCAGACAAAATGGAAGAGGGCAGCTTCAGTTGTGATGATATTGCATTTGTAGAGCTATTAAGCCAATTAGTTGGTGCTTCGATTGGCAATATAAAGCTTTTTGAAAAGATACAGCGTCAAGCTACAACGGACGGATTGACGGGTCTTTCGAACCACAAGACATTTTATGAAATTCTGGAGAAAGAACTGTGGAGAACTCGGCGGTATGGCGGCCAAATTTCACTGATTATGGTTGATATCGACAATCTCAAGAAGATAAACGATGCCTATGGTCACCGTGCGGGCGATAAGGTCATCCAGGAAATCGGTAAAAAAATAAAGACGTGCATCCGTCAAATCGACACAGCAGCCCGTTACGGCGGAGATGAATTTGCGGCAATTTTGCCCAATACCTCGCTGGCTGATGCCGTTATTGTCGCTGAGCGTATGGTGGATGCAGTCTCAGATTCGCCAATAGCGTGGAAAAAAGAGCAAATAGCACTATCTATCAGCATCGGGGTTGGACAATATGACGCTGAGAGCAGCCCTGAGGATATTACAAGCCATTCCGACGAGGCCCTATACACGGCTAAACAGGCAGGTAAAAACACAGTTAGAATTTTTGAGCCAACCCATCAGAATCGAACAAGCTAAAAAAATATGAACAGAGGGGAATTTTTTTAGTTTTTTGGGGGTAGGTTTCGGGGCCTAAATCCCACAGATTGCCTATGTTATTAAAAATGGGTGAAGTGGGCAATCTCGGAGAGTGAGAAATGCGGGCAAGTCATTTCGTAAAACGGCTCCTAAAGTGTCAACGGCACAGGTTTATGAGCAAACGTTCGAAAACATTCAAAAACGTTCGAAAAAAGTATAGAAACACACAAAAACTGTATGGAAATATTCAAAAACTGATACAAAA
>CAYYFT010000187.1:0-3399 GCA_964471015.1 uncultured Pirellulales bacterium
TTCAGTACGGCTGGGGAGGCAAACATGCCAAAGAGTGAAATTTCGAATCAGATTCGCAGGTTGCGATTTGAAAACGGCGAGATGACACAGCAACAGTTAGCTGACAAGGCGGGCGTCACACGGCAGACCATAATAGCAATTGAGGCAGGGAAATATTCACCATCGCTCACACTGGCGTTTAGAATAGCTAAGGCCTTCGGTTTGCCATTAGTGGAGGTATTTCAATATGGGGAGAAGAAATAAACTGCACGGGAGGTGAAACAGAAACTGTCTTTTAGAAACCAGGAAATCCCTTGCTTTATCGAGGGGTTCTTTTTTGCTGTTTATCTTGCTTTTGCGTCTTCGCACGCTTCTGTGAACTTTCATAAAGTCCTTATTCGACCAGTCTTTTGCTACGCAAAGGCGACATCGAGAATCATCATAACCAGAAATCCCAAAATGGTTCCGGCGGTGGCCAAGTCCGTATTATTATTGCGCTGGGATTCGGGTATAACTTCTTCGACCACCACGAAAATCATAGCACCTGCGGCGAAAGCGAGGGCGTATGGCAACAGCGGCCTGGCCAATAAGACAGCGGCTGCCCCTGCGACGGCAGCGACCGGTTCGACTACGGCGGATAACTGTCCATACCAAAAACATTTTAAGCGAGACAGGCCTTCCCGCCGCAGAGGAACTGAAACGGCAAAACCTTCGGGGAAATTTTGAATTCCTATTCCTACCGCCAAGGCAACGGCAGCGGGCAGAGTTGCCGAGGGAAACCCTGCTGCAACTGCGCCGAAGGCGACACCGACAGCCAAACCCTCAGGTATATTATGGAGTGTTATAGCGGTGACAAGCAAAGTGCTGCGCTGCCAAGATGTTTTTATACCTTCTGCTTCTTCCATTGGGAAACCAATATGAAGATGCGGAAGTATTTTATCTATTAGCCGCAAGAAGCTTGTTCCCAGCAGAAAACCTACGGCGGCCGGTATCCAGGAGGGGATGCTTTGATTTTGCGACATTTCTATTGCGGGGGCCAACAAAGACCAGAAGCTGGCGGCAATCATAACTCCGCCGGCAAAACCCAACATGGAATCAAGAATCTTTTGACTAAATTTTTTGGTCGTAAATACGGCTGCCGCACCAACAGCAGTTACAGACCAAGTAAAAAGTCCAGCAACGAGGGCCTGGAGAACGGGATGAAGATTCTCAATCCAACTTAACATATTCGTCATATACTGCGAATTATACGCCGTTGGCTTATTTGATACAACAGGTTACGTTTCAAAAAATATGGAGGGTCATCAAATAAAGATGACCCTCCTTTTGGTGTTATTTTAAGAACTTCGAGACGAAGGGTGAAGTTTCACCGCGTCGCAGGAAGTGGCCTGATGGTCCTTCGCCGAGAAACTCAGAGAACCAGGATTCGTGCTCGATTTCCTCGTTGAGAATTGCGAGGGCCAAATCATACGTCCTGTGGTCCTTGCCAGCGGTTATATCGCAGATTTCGGTGTAACCCCTGACGGCACATCGTTCTGCGTTGACGAGCACTTTTAATATTGCTTCGACATCTGCGGGGTCTTTCGGCAGGTCGGCAGGAGGGCAAGCGGACATATCGTGGAACTCCTTCATACCTCCGGGCAGTTTTCCGCCAAGCTCGTAAATGCGAGGTATCAGGGCTTCAAAGTGGTTACGGTCCTCAATCCTTGCCGTCTCGGCGATTTCCTTGATTCCTTCGCCTTTCAGACCAATTAGGTTTGCACGAAGGATGGTGTAATAGTAATAGGTGGTAATTTCAGCAGAGGCATTTTCTACTAACATTTGCAACAGTTTGTCCAAGTCTACTCCAGATTTTTTTACCATTTCGATCGCTACTTTTGCCATTTTTTTATCTCCTTTTTTAGTAATAATTCTTAGATAATAATCGTTCTTAATTATATTCAAAAAAATATATCACGACTTTTTGATGCATTTATCGCAGGTACCCTCTAATAGTACTTTTATGTTAGCAACCTTGAAGTTTTTTTGAAACGCTCTTGGGACCCTCAAGTTGTCGTAAATTTCGTTTTGAAAGTCCACTATCTTATTACACCGGCGGCATTTGAAATGGTGGTGGTTGTTTGTATCCGGGTCGTATCTTTTCGCTTCGCCGGAACTTTCGACGACGTGAACAACGCCGATTTCGGCAAATTTCGAGAGTGTTCTGTATATAGTACCAAGGGATATGTCGGGGAAAACGTTCCTAACCTTCCTTAAGATGTCATCCGAATCAGGATGGTTTTTTGATTTAATCAACTCCTGGTATATGGCCACGCGCTGCGGGGTAATGTTGAGATTGTGCTGCCTGCACTTATTCCTGAATGAAGCTATCAAGTCATATTTATTTTTGTTTAACATTTCACAATTACCTAAAGAGAACGATTTTTTGCTAATGATTACTATATAAGAATTATTCTTAATTGTTCAACAAAATTTTTAAGAATTTTTTGAATGGTCTATAAAAATTTGCAATTGACAGATATAAGTGGTTATTTAGTAAGACATTGCGTCGATTAAAAGGATTTGTCTGTTTTTGCGATATCGGTCGAAAAAATGGGAGCAGGGCATTGGCTTGCTGTTCCTTAGACGGCTAAAGGGGTTGACTTTTCGATACTTCAAATTAGGGGGCTATTCTGATAGAATGGGGGTTGGCAGCTTTTAAATGGTGATTGTTTATGGCGATTCCAGTTGTAGCGATAATAGGTCGGCCTAATGTGGGCAAAAGCAGTCTGTTAAATGCACTGGCGGGTGAGATGATAAGTATTGTCGAGCCGACAGCGGGCGTTACGCGAGACCGGGTGAGCACCATAATCAGAAGGGACGAGAAGTACTTCGAGCTTGTCGATACCGGCGGATACGGGATAGTCGATACCACCAAGCCCCCCAGAGGTGAAAGGGGTAAGCTAAGTGAGCATATCGAGCAGCAAATCACTGCGGCAATTGAGTCGGCTGAGCTTGTATTGTTTATGGTTGATATTCGCGATGGGGTTGTGCCGTTAGATGAGGCGATAGCGCGGCTTTTGCGCAAAGGCGAGTTTGACGTTATCAGCGTTGCAAACAAAGCAGACACCGCTAAGATGTTTCCGGCGGCGGGTGAGTTTTCCAAATTAGGTTTAGGTGAATTCTTGTGTATCTCGGCGACGAACAATCTTAATAAGCAAGTGCTGCTGGACAGAATTTTCGAGAGACTTTCCGGTGTCGAATCGGCCAGGCCTGCTGAGCCGGTGATGAAGATAGCGATAGTCGGCAAACGCAACGCCGGCAAGAGCACTTTAGTAAATGCTATGGTCGGTTCGGAGAGGGTAATCGTCGATGAGAGGCCGGGGACAACCAGAGACGCTATCGACGTGCGGTTCGAAAAGGACGGTAAGACCATCGTTG
>CAYYFT010000188.1:0-3384 GCA_964471015.1 uncultured Pirellulales bacterium
CAATGTTGACCATCAATTGATTTTTCAATTCGGCACCGACAAATTAACTTATGATTTGGGGCGCTCTGCTGAAGATGCCGGTGAAAGGAAAAAGGAGATTCAGCCGGAAGTGAAGATTTTCGGCTCCGGCACACTAACACTCTCACATATAGCGATTTTCAGAGATATTCACTACATTGCGAAAAGGAGCACCAACAGTCCCGAGGGGGGAAGGGCAATAGAAGGCAATCCTTTTACGCTTGGCAAAGACGAGTTTTTTGTACTGGGTGACAACAGCCCCAACAGTGAGGACGGCAGGTGGTGGGCCAGAGCGGGCATTGGCAATAACGGCCTGTCCTACAGGCAGGGCATTGTCCCGCGTGACTACGTTGTAGGCAAAGCCCTGTTTGTCTATTGGCCCGGCGGATTCGAATTTCCCTGGCCCGATGGCTTAAAAAACTTTCTGTTTAAAAGCAGCCGGCACAACGGTCTGGCCAGAGTAATGTACTGGCTCGTTTCGTGGAAGTGGATACCGAGTATTGGCCAGATGCGTTTTATCCGCGGCGGCTCCGCCGTAAGGTGTCCCCAAGGGAGAGCAAAAACCAATAGTTGCCAAGACGGTTAAGGCCGCTAACGCCGTAAGGTGTCCCCAAGGGAGACAGACGGTTACAACCACTTCTACAATCACCCAAGTCGATGATGACTGCGACCGGAGCGACGATAATGAACCGATGGTTCTGCTCGGTCCGGCTTTGCTACACTCCATTTTACTCCGCAGGACACCTTACGGTGGAACCAAAAAGGCCTGTAAGGCCAAAAAAACAGGAAAATATTGGAAAGCCCCTCAAAAATAGCCGATTTATCAATTGTAGCGCCGTAAGGTGTCCTCCGTAAGGAGTCCCCAGGACTGCGGAGTGTGTTGTGGAGCTCGATGCTCGATAGCAGATGCTCGCTACCCGTAATGAGCGCCGTAAGGTGTCCCCAAGGGAGGACGGTATATGACAGACGAGTCCCGCTCCTCGGAGGGGCGGGACGAGAAAGGAAATTTATGACAAGCAAATCTTTTAGCTTCAGGGAGGTATTGGGTTTTGGCTGGCGTGTGATGAAGTCCAACTTTTGGTTCTTCGTGGGTGTGAGTATTGTTCTATTCTTAATATCTTCGTTGGGACAAATTCTCGAGCAAGCGATGGAACATTACTCCGTGGAAATTCCGCCTTTTCTGGTTTTTGCGTTGTTTCCTGTAATGTTTATAATTTTGACCATATTGGGAATAGGCTTAATCAAAATAACTCTCAGTTTTTGCGACGGTCGGAAACCGAGGTTCAGCACTTTATTTGATGGATGGGATTGTTTCTTGCGGTCCTTGGGCACAGGACTTCTTTACGGCCTGATTGTAGGTGGTATTTTCGTTGTGTTTGCTTTACCATTGATACTGTCATCTGCCGTGAGGAGTATTCCGTATTTCACCTTGGTTATTTTTAGTGTAATCTTTATTTTAGTGACGATTCTGTCAATTAAGTTCAGCCTGTGTTTTTATTTTGTTATCGATAAAGGTCTTGGTCCTGTCAACGCGCTTATGGCAAGCAGCCGAGCAACAAGGGGTGCCAAATGGCTGTTGTTTGTCTTCGGTATTTTATGCGGCTTGATAAATATTTTGGGTGTACTCTGTTTTATTGTCGGCGTATTTGTAACTTTTCCAACAGTTGTAGTAGCAGCAGCACTTGTGTATCGGCAACTATCGGCACAAACTCCCGAACTGGCCGAGCTTGGTATCAGCGGCCCTGATATCGAACCCGGCGCCAGCATCCATGCTGCTGGTATCCGGTTTGACCCTGGTATTCAATCCGGCCCTGGTTTTTGGGTTGGCCGGAGTATCCAACTTGGTGAGGATATTCAACCTGCCTCCAGTATCCAGGGCAAGAGAGAAGAGGAAAGCCACAACCCTTTGTGGGTTGTTGTGTTGGGCGTTGGTATTTTGATTGCGGCGGGTCTTGGCTACTATCTTCAGTCAGGGACAAAAGGTCCTACGATTCTGCACAGGGTGGCACTAAGCGGGATATTATATTCTGAAGATAGCCCGTCGGCTATAATTGGCGGCAAAATAGTTAAAGAAGGGGATATGATAAACGATGTGAAGGTCGTCAAAATACACAAAGATACGGTTGAATTCGAAAAAGGAGGCAGAAAGTGGACACAACAGGCACAATAATTGCCGTGTCCGGAAGCCGCTATTGTCCTGCCGGTTTTTCATATAAGCTGACTTTTGGTCCAGAAGCAGCAAACCCTTATTTCGGATGGACTTATAGTTACAGAAAACGAAAGAAATGCAATAATCTTAAGATTTTATTTGACAATTTCCTCTGAATCAGATATATATTGAGCTATGGTAAAGGAGGAGGGGCGAATAAGTTTGTTTGTTTCCTGCCAAGCTTTCCCCCCACAAAAACTGGTTTAATCCAGACACGGATGGAAAAGGGTTAGTCCGTGCGCCCGTACAGGGGGCGCCAGGGGAATACCCAGATTTTATTGTAAAGGAGCGGTTATCTGCTTGATGTAAGTTTTACGAGTGTATGGGTTCAACAGTTTGTGGAGGAGGTATAATGAATGCAGATAGCACAAAACCAGTATTTATCTGGTCTTTTCTGATGGTGTTTATGATTGTAAAGACAACTTTGGCTGTACAGGTTTATATACCAAACCAAACAACAGACAACCGGATAGCAGTAGAAATCAGACATTTAGGAACAAGTCCGGAAGACTCGGCTCGTCCATATCGGTGGTACTGGTCCTACGGAGACCGTTTTCCCATCGAATTTGAATCGGTCTTTGGTTCGGCTGACATCTCCGACGGTAGCGACTGGCAAGCCGTTTCAAGTGCCCTGGACACATGGGAGGCCATCCCCCGAATACCTCGATAACTTCTTCACTAAACGGTTGGGACGGCGACTGGGGAGGTCTTAATGGGGACAATGAGCTTAGCTGGGTTGAGACCGGCTGGCAGTCTATCGGGGGCTTCGGCCTCAGTCCGGACGCAATCGGAGTCGCAGTAACGTGGTATTACACCGATACCCTGGTTCAGGTTGAAAGCGACATATTCTTCAACGATGAGAATTTCAGCTGGTACACGAATACCGACGACTCCGGCTTAGAACAGGAATTTGTTGAGCATATCGTCCTACACGAGCTGGGTCATGGTTTTTCGCTGGCTGACCTTTACGACCCGGCTGATGCGGACCGCACCATGTATGGCTACAGCGAATACCGCAATGAAGATGTTACTTTACACGCCGGCGATATAGCCGCTTTGGAGTATGCCTATCCAATTCCTGAGCCGGGGGTGGTTTTGCTGGTTGGATTAGGAGGGCTGGCACTGTTGAGAAAACGCAGAGCGTAAAAGCGGTAGCT
>CAYYFT010000189.1:0-3381 GCA_964471015.1 uncultured Pirellulales bacterium
AATAGATGGCAAGAGATTTTAAGAATATAAAAGCATGGCAATATGCTGATGATTTAGCTGTATTAGTCTATTCTAAAACCAAGACGTTTCCAAAAAAGGAGATATACGGAATTACATCTCAATTAAGAAGAGCCGCAGTTTCTGCAGCTACCAACGTCGCTGAAGGAGCAAGCAGAGAGCATAAAAGGGAATATCTTAATTTTCTTCATATAGCCAGAGGTTCGATAGCAGAAATAGAATATCTCTTACATCTTTCAGAGCGAGTCGGATATCCGGATAATGATTCCTACCAAAAGCTGGAAAGTCTAAGAATCAAGACAGCAAAGACATTATACGGACTTATAAATTCAGTGAAAAAAGATATTCAGGAAACCAAGGAGCTATCCTGAGTCTGGGGTCTTGTGTCTGGGGTCTTGTGTCTGGGGTCTGTTATGATAGTCGTTGTTACTGGAATGGTTGGCGTTGACAAGAAAAGCTACCTTCAACAAGCATGCCAATTCGCTACCAACAAGGACAAAGAAGTGCTTTTATGTAATGTCGGCGAAATGATGTACGCTGAAGCACCGGACATCCCGAACGGTAAAATCCTCGATATACCAATGAAAAGGCTCAGTTCACTTCGCCGCAGCGTATTCAAAGATATTATCGCAAAAGCCGAAAAGGCCACCAACCTGATTGTCAATACTCACGCAACTTTCCGCTGGCGGCACGGCTTATTTCCCGCCGTCGACTTCGACCAAATGCGACAGCTCGGTGCCGATATGTACATCTGTTTAATTGATGGTGTTATCGCACTGCACACACGGCTCATCGATGAGCACTCAGTAGAACACTCCTTGAAAGACTTGATTGTCTGGCGAGAAGAAGAAATTATCGGCACAGAAATGCTCTGCAAAGGAGTCGACGAATCAGTTCCTTTTTATTGTCTCGCCCGCGGGCCCAAAGAGGAAACCATCGAAACATTTTACAGACTTGTTTTTGAAAGCCAGGGCAAAAAAGCATATCTGAGTTTTCCAATGACCCACGTTGCTGATATGAAAAATGTTCAAAAAAAAATCAACGAGTTTCGGCAATCGATGAAAAAACTTTTTATCTGCTTTGACCCCGCTGATTTGGAAGAATCCTATTTGCCACATTATGCGCATAAAGCAGCCGAACAGGGGTCATATTTCATCGAGGTGTCAGCTCTGGGGCGAAAGGTTCGGCTGGACTTGAGCCAGGTTCAGCAAATCGAAAGTGACATTAACAGCCAGATATACGCCCGCGACTTTCTGCTGATTGACCAGTCGGATATGATAATCAGCTTTATTCCAACATTGGCCGACGGCCGAGCCGCAATATCCAGCGGAGTTGAAAGAGAGCTTCAGCACGCTCACGAAGCAGCCAAAGAGGTTTACGTCATCTGGACAGCAAAGCAGAGGCCGTCGGTATTCGTTACGCAGACAGCTACGAAAGTTTTTGCTGGTACGGACAGCGCCGTAGAATTCTTTAATAATAAAGGATACATAGCGTGAAAGAAAAACAACTGGCCGACCGTATCGACCATACGCTGCTTAGTGCCACGGCGACAAGTGAGCAAATCAGACAACTATGCGCAGAGGCCAAAGAATATGGCTTTTGTGCGGTGTTCGTCAATCCACGATGGCTGCCTCTGGCGGCGGAAAAGCTGCACGGCAGCAAGACAGGAGTCGGCAGCGTAGTTGGTTTTCCGCTCGGGGCCGATTCCACCAAAGTCAAAATCGCACAGGCCGAGGATTGTATCTTTGCCGGCACCGATGAGATTGATATGGTCGCCGATTTGGCAGCGGTAATCGAGGGTGATGCGGAATATCTATCCAATCAGCTGCAGGCGGTATTGAAAGTTTGTCATTCGATGAGGCCGGCTGTTTGCCTGAAAGTCATAATCGAAGCAGCTGCCCTGAACAAAGAACAAAAGATATTTGCCTGCCAGATTGCAGATAAAGTCGGAGTCGATTTCGTAAAGACAAGCACAGGGATGAACCCCGCCGGCGGAGCAACTATCGAGGACGTAAAACTGATGAAAGAATCAGCTCCAAATTGTAAAGTAAAGGCTTCCGGTGGAATCAGAACCACAGAACAGGCCCTCGAATTGCTGGAGGCCGGAGCCGATAGAATAGGCACATCTTCGGGGGTAAAGATTATGAACGAGTTCAGGGCGGGCCAAATATAATGACAACAGGGACAGTTGCCGCAAAAAATAATCGTCAAGATGGCTTACGCCAAAGCATCGCTTGTAACCTGCATTACAAAAAAATCCGCGCTTCCATAAATTTGCCAGCCGTAAGTGAAATGTTTGCAAGACTAAAATCCCCTTCGATTCTTGGCGGCAACGCAGCCAAAAAAGACGCAGACAGGTTCAGTTACTGGGCTGCAGAGCCAAAAGATATATTTGAATTTCGGGCCGGACAAAAAAACCCATTTGAAAAACTGCAATGTGCCTTGGATAAATATAAACCTAAAGGTGATTTCAATATGGATTCCCGCTTGCGCGGGAATGACAAAGGAAAAGAGGAGATTCTTCGCTTTGCTCAGAATGACAAAAGTGGTGATAGTTTGCCTGTCGGGATCTTTTGTGGTGGGTGGATTGGGTATTTTAGCTATGAACTCGGTCGATATATCGAAAAGCTACCGGAAACAACATTGGACGACCTGAAAATGCCGTTGATACGTTTGTGCTTCTACGACCGCCTTATATGTTACGACCATACTGAAGAAATCTGTTGGCTGGTCGCCCTGCAGTTGCCGAACGATATTGAAAAACCAGATGAAAAATTAGCAGGTCTCGAACAAATATTGGCCGAATCCCAAAAGATTACCGTCCCATCACCTCGCTCCACCGACCTTGACAATATCGACTTTTCACAAATCCGATGCAATATGGATAGGGATTATTACTTCAAAGCAATTGAGAAAATAAAACGCTATATTTATGATGGCGATGTCTACCAAATCAACTTTTCACAGCGATTCGAATGCGATTATGACGCTCGGCCGGTAGAGCTTTTCCACTGGCAAAACTGTTTCAACCCAAGTCCATACGCAGCTTACATCGATGCCGGTGGTTTTCATATCGTCAGCGCTTCACCCGAGATGTTTATAACAATCATCGACGGCGTCATCTCCACCAAGCCAATAAAAGGCACTCGTCCGCGAACTAACAAGACTTCTGTAGACGCTGGGAATTTCAATGAGCTTCTCAACAGCGAAAAAGAGCAGGCAGAGCTTAATATGATAATCGACTTGGAGCGAAACGACGTGGCCAGAATCTGCAAACACGGAACCAGAAAAGTTGTCCAGCCGCGAACAATTGAAAGCTATCCGACAGTCTTTCATGCAGTAGCAACCGTAGCCGGACAGCTC
>CAYYFT010000190.1:0-3362 GCA_964471015.1 uncultured Pirellulales bacterium
AGGAGCCAAAAACCGAACGTCCCTATCGGGTAACTGGCTATCCCGTTACGACACTGGTCTTTTGTGCCGTGTGCACTTTTCTGATTTACAGTGCTGTTTCGTATGCATGGAAAGAAAAGCAAGGAAGTCTAATTCTCCTATTGGCGGTTCTATCGACCGGCGTGTTCTTATACTGGTTGACCGATGTCCGCAGCAGATATGTGCGGCGATAAAAAAGCCCTCACCTGGGAGTCCTTACGGACAATAGAGCTGTTTTGCCTGGTTTTTTATAGGGCTTTGTTGCTACTTCCAATTACTGGGGTAGTAGATATGTTCAGGTTGAATGCTAAACTTTCTGGACAGCTCTTCTACGAGCGCCCCTATCCTTTTTATTTGAAAGTTTGTTGGGCGGACGGTTTTGTCGTTGGCTATAACGCAGATTCGGATAGTCTGACTGCTGCCGTACCAGGTTCGGTCCGGTATGATAGACCACTGCCTTTGCCATTTTTCAGTTGGTTGTATTTGGCCGTCATCGGCACCGAGGCCATTGCAGATAACAAAGTGACAGTTAAGGTCCTCCGGGCTGGACAGGCCACTGAGAGAGGCCAACTGTTCAATGTTTCCGGCTTTGGTGGCACTATAGTAGATTTCGATGCAATTCCAACGATGTGGAGATTGGGCAGACTGGGAAGAAACAGCTTTTTCGATGGGGTCAAGACGATAATAGCTGGAGAGGCAAAATGGTCCAGCAGAGGGGGGGTCGTTGCCCAACACCATTAAAACTACTGCCCCGACGGTCATTGAAATCAGCAGTGCTGCTAATACTTTTGCTACCCTTGGCTGATTTGACATATTTTCATCCCTGAAGGGCGCTTGGGGTCCTTAAAAAATCCGCAGATGATTGTCTGAAGAAAGCATAATTACTTATATATATAATGAATATCGGCGTCTGCCAACAAATTACTCCAAATTTTGCCAAAAATTTTTAATTTACCCTTTTTGTGTTTGGGGCTCGCAGCATGTTCCAGCGATGCGGACATAGCCCGGTATTTTGAGGCCGAAGAACAGAGAGCCGGATTGGTGCTTTCCGATGCCCTGCAAACATAGCTGAAAGGCATTATTGTCGATGAAGATGAAGAAGCTACGATTAGGCTGAAAGCCGGTACGGCAAACTATTTCAAAGACATAGGACCGACCACTCTCGACCCGGCGAGACCCTTAAAACAACATATAGCATATACACTAAACGCTGTTATTCAACTTCAGTTTTATCTTCCGGTTCAGAAGCCGTTTTAGGGCCGGGCGGAGCCATTATTGCCGGGCTGGCTGGTGCCGTCGGCTCTTTACCGGCGGGATAGACGATATTCGCCTTATCTTTGAGCGATTCGATATACTTTTTAGCAAGTTCGGCCTGTCTGGTTTGTGTCAACAGCTTCAATACATCGTCTTTTGCCTTCTCAAAAGTGTCGTCTTTACGGTCTGTTACCTTTATTATGTGATATCCGAATTGGGTTTCCACAATATCACTTACCTGTCCGACTTTTAGCGCAAAAGCCGCCTTCTCAAAAGGCGGCACTAACTGGCCCCTACTGAAGAAATTCAAATCGCCGCCTTTCGCACTCGATGGACAACTCGAATTGGTTTTAGCTAATTCGGCAAAATCGGCACCATCTTTGATTTGTTTAAGCAGGTCCTGGGCTTTTGCCCTGGCTGTTGCTTTTGCCTCGTTTGGGTCGGCGTTGGGGTCAGTGGTATCAGGTTTTATGAGAATATGACTTGCTCTTACCCGTTCTATCTGTTTTGCATTTTCAGAATAATACTTTTTGGCATCGTCTTCTGTAACGTTTATCTTTCCGGCCCATTGGGCTTCCATAAGTTTCTGATAGGCCAGCCCTCTTTTGATTCGGAGTTTTACCTCGTCGAAACTTTGACCATAGGCCTCTATCAGGGTCTTGAAATCTTCCATTGATAATGGTGGCTGCTGCTGCGAAGCCATTTCTTTGATTTGTTCAGTTGTTTCTTCGTCAGTGATTACTATTTTGGCTGCTTTTACTTCTTCATCCAGCAGCTGTTCAACAATCATTTTCTCCAAAATCTTTTGTCTGAGTTGTTTTTTGTATTGCTCAGCGAAGGCGGGTGGCAGTTGTGCGCCCATTTTCTCAAGCTGCGGTTTGAGCTGGGCTTCTATCCGGCTTTCGTTAATATCGACACCATTGACGGTAACGGCAAGACTGTCAACGGCCGTTTCGGCAGGTGTATTCGGTTCAGTTGAAACAGTGTTTGGCCCAGAGACTTCAGCCAAGCTACAGGCGGCAAGAAGTATTACAAGACAAGCTGTGGCCGTGGCACGGGCTTCCAGCCCGTGAAAAACACGGCCAAGATGGCCGTACCACACCAAAGGTGTGGGGTAAGAAATATGAGTTTTCATAAGTATTTATCCTTTCGTGGACTAACCCCGCCCCTGCGGCAGGAGCGTGGTAAAAACGTTAAAAATCCTTCTTAGCTAAAAGTAAACAAGTTATCATCCTACCCCTTAGGGGATAAGTCAACACTTTTATCCCGACCCCTGCCGCAGGGGCGGGATTTACCTCGCAAGGGCAAGTTTTTTGCCGCTAAATCTTGGGATTTCCAAATATACCCCTTACCCGTCTCGCCTTCGGCTCGCCGAGGCGGATTGAGACTCCATTTTGCGGTTTTCCAAATAAATAATGACATTCGTATTAAACAGGCGGTTCAAAAGACTTGACATTCGTTTATGACATTCGTAACGGGCTGGAAGCCCGTACCACAGAAACAATTGTTTGACTTGATTTGGCCAATTCACTAAACTACGTTTTCGTCGTGCATTTGTGCGCCAAATGCAGTACATTCTATGAAATACGCAAGTGGCACGGGCTTCCAGCCCGTGAAAAACACGGCCAAGATGGCCGTGCCACAATTTAGTGATTTCAAAAACTGGGAGGCTCCGGATCGTGTTCTCCCTTGGGGACGCCTTATGGCGGAAGTGAAAGAAAGCTGCGGTCTTTTCGGTATTTTTGGGGACCCAGAAGCGGTTCAAAAGAGCTATTTCGGCTTATACAGTCTTCAGCATCGCGGTCAGGAGTCGGCAGGGATTGCCAGCAGTAACGGTGAATTCATCCAGTGTTACAAAGGAATGGGGACGGTAAGCAGGGTTTTCCGCAGCGGTACAGGCCTTTTGGAGGCACTTGCTAATCCGATAGCTATCGGCCACGTTCGTTATTCGACCACGGGTTCCAGTAAGTCGATGAACAGCCAGCCGCTTTTAAGTGAATACTCTCATGGGCAAGTGGCGGTGGCACATAACGGTAATCTTATAAATGCGGCACTATTGCGGGATGAATATGAAGCATACGGCAGTATTT
>CAYYFT010000191.1:0-3345 GCA_964471015.1 uncultured Pirellulales bacterium
TGAAAAACATAAGCGCAGATACCGAGATGCGGGACTCTATCGCAAAGCCAAAGAAGCATGAGTAAAGTATGAACTACTGGCTGGCACAACTAATTCTGGCTGCTCGAAACAGGGACAGAGATACCGGCTGGATGCGAATACTCGTTTTTGTGATACTGGCGGTTTTCTATGCGGTCGGCAGTATCGTCAAAGCAAAAGCGAATAAGACAGCACCCAAGAAGAAAGAGCAAGTACCCCATAAGCCGGTTCGTAAACCACCTGAGGGTGGTGCCAGAGAGTTGTTTAAGCAGCCTCGGCGTCCTGCAGGGCCTGCGCCATACAGTCAGCCCCGCCCACAACAAGTGGCTAAGCCACAGGTCCAACCGCCACGCAGAAAAGTCACCCGTCCTCAGCCAGCAGGAATGGCGATGCTGAAGCCGCAAGTGGCCAAGCTACAAGTTCAGCCGAAGCTGGAAAAAGTTCCAGAGCTTACCGCTGAAACTGTCAAAAAGCTGGAAGGTAAGCGTGCTGCTACACCGACAGAAAAACAGCCGGCAAGGTATCTTTCTGAAATCCTATCGGATTACGACAACCCTGATAAGCTAAGAAGAGCAATTCTGCATTACGAGATATTAGGCAAACCGATATCACTGCGGGACCCATCAGAACATATCATCGGGCTTTGAGCTTTAGACAGAGCGTTAGCCCATAAAACAAAAGTGGAGACTGCTCGGATGTATTAGCGTGATGAGACGTTCGAAATAAACAACGTCTCATAATATATGTTATGTTTCATTGGGCTTGATTTTGAGCCAAATAGCTGATTTACGTGTTTTTTGGCTTTTTGACGTATTTTCCGCCCATCTATAGTTGATTATTGAGTGCCTGGGCGGCAGTATCCGAAAGATTATCCCACATAGCGGTTGCTCTGTCTAACAGTCCTAAATTTTGAAGAGCTATTGAAATGTTAACTGTCGCATCGGCGCAGGTGAAATTACTCTCCAGTGAATGGTTGAGATTGATGAGCGACGATGCAAACTTTATCCTGTCACAATAAAGTAAGGCCACTTTATAGTGCAGTTCGAGCGTATCCTTATCGAGACAATCAGGGCTGATTAGCTGCTCCAGCGCAGCCTGCTTTTGATTTGCTTCAAACAGACACACCGCAAGTTTGCTCCTGGCCCTGGCGTAGGTTGGGTTGAACTCCAAAGCGGTCTGCAATAACTTGACGGCCTCGTTTAACTTTCCGACGCTCATCATTAGAACGCCAAGCCTGTAGTGCAAGTCCGGGTTTTGCGGCCGGTGGGCGAGTTGCTGCTGATGGATACCAATCACATCCTCAATCAGGTTGATTGAGTCGTTCTCGAGCAGGCCGATTGAATCATTTTCATCGTCAGGTGCCGGGTTTACGACAAAGTCTGTTTTGAACTGCAAGGTGGCTGTTTCAGCAAGCAACAAAGAGCTATTGGCGTCAATTGCCGCAGCCAGCGATAATGTTACTAAGGCAGCGGAGACATTGCCGGCTAATTTCTGGGCAATTGCAAGTCCGGTATATGCATCAACTACCTGGTCATTTATTTCGACCGCCCTATTAAACTGTTGTGCGGCGAGGCGCTCGGCGTGCATCTGCAAATAGTGTATCCCAAGCTTTATAGTCGCCTCCAGAAAACCCGGGCAAATACGAATCGCATCTTCATACCGTGAAACTGCCTCTGTCGTGGCACCCAACATACTAAGAACATCGGCATACTTAACGAGCAAATCCGCTCTGTCGGTCTGTGTTTCCAACGAATCTTCGAGTTGCTCGGCTGCCTTGTGAAGTTGGCCATCAGCAATGAGCTGGTCTAAATAATCATCTTCAGCGTGAAAATTGTCAGGATGTATTAAAATGGCGGTGTTAAATGTTTCAAGAGCCTTTACATATTTGGCGCCGGCAATATACAAATGACCAAGCGCCAACAATGTTGACAGGTCATCGGGATATTCGCTTCTTAACAGCTCATATTCGGCTATGGTCTTTTCCATCTGACCATTTTTGAAACAAACGGCGGCCAATCGCTGTCTGGGAAGCTGTAAATAGTTTTTAAACTTCAGACAATCCTGATAAAATTCCACGGCTTCAGACTCTTTGCCGAGACGTTCGTAACAGTGGCCAAGAGCATAAAGAGCCATCGTATTATTCGGCTGACGCAGATAGACCGAGTTTAACTCTTCGATGGCACTGTCCAGCCGGTTTTCATTCAGATACATTGCTGCCGATGCTAATCGGCCGCGTGTGCAGGTGGGATTTTCAAAAAGATACAGCCTTAGCTGCTCCTGGGCTGTCTCTATCTTTCTATTGCCCATCAGTTCGATGATTTTATCTAACCGCTGTAGTTCTGTGGAGTCGCTATCGCCTTTTGGAAGTTTGGTCACATTCAGCCAATGCCATATCAAATCGGCTGTATCAACCGTCATCCCCCTGCCGAGAATTTCCAGCAATCTACTCATACACCCTCTCGCCAAAAGACCCGCAAAACTTATGCACTTGTGTGCTATAACAAATATCGACTATTGCGCCACGTCTGTTAATCGGTGTTTGCCTAAGTAGTTATCTGGATATTCATTTTTCACGGTGTATGTGGCGATTGTGTGTGATGTAGGGGTTGTTGCGGTTCTAATATCGTGTTGCGTATATCGTATTGCGCATTGCGTTTAGCATATAGTTTGCTTTTTCTATCCGCTATCAGGTTATCGGGTTTTGTACCCCCCTGCCGCCTAAAAACAGCCCACTTTTGGTATTTATGCCTGTTTTTCTATCTCGCTTAGGTACGCTAATGTGCGTTCGAGCTTGTCACTTAGATGTTTTAACTTTAGCATAGTTTTGACCCGTGTTACAAGCTCCAGTTTATTAACAGGTTTGCTTAGAAAATCGTCCGTGCCCGAATCAATGCCGCGCTCGATATCGCCGAATTCATTGAGCGCCGTTACCATTATCACAGGAATATTACCGGTCCTGGGGTCGTTTTTTATTCTCTTACAAACCTCAAATCCACTCATTTTCGGCATCATCACATCCAGTAAAATCAAATCAGGGGCGCTGGTGCCTATAATCTCCAGTGCCTCCGGGCCATCATGCGCAGGGACCGTCTCGCAGTCCATATCCTCGAGATAGGCCTGCAACAGTTCAAGATTCTGCTGATTATCGTCAACAACCAGCACTACCGGCGTCTTCTTTTGCTCTTTTTCTGACTTTACTGGATTCATAAGAGATTGCTCCTGTCTTGATTAGCAGTTTTCTTATTATTTGGCCAGCGCCTTTAAAATTGCCGTGCAAAAGGCCGGCAAATCGTCCGGCTTGCGGGATGTAATCAAATTGCCGTCCAC
>CAYYFT010000192.1:0-3308 GCA_964471015.1 uncultured Pirellulales bacterium
GATAATCTTCGGAATCAATAATCAGCGATTTGGCAATGGTAATACCCGGCGAAACGGCTATTCCTTTTTTTATTTCCATATTAGCGTTTAGCTATTAGTTAATAATCATCAATCACTTATCATTAATCGTTTTTAGGCACCGGCTCATCGAAATGCTTCTCTTCCACAAGCTCCCGCAGAGCATTAACGGCTCGTTGTGCATCTGCACCTTCAGCTTTAACTTTCAGTTTGGTACCACAAGTTGCGGCAAGCATACTCATCTGCATAATACTCTTGCCGTCCACATCGTTTTCATTGTTACTGACCGTAATGTCGCACTCAAACTGGTTGGCAACATCAACGAATTGCATAGCGGGGCGCATATGAAGTCCATCTGCGTTTTTTATCTCAACTCCAACTTCACAGACCACTTTTTCCAATGTATTTTCTTCCGCCTGCATTTTCACCCCTTGCCCTCTGAATTACATCTACAAACTCGTATTATTATAAAGACGGATTTTCATCAGCCTCTCTGAGAAGGTCTTCAATCTCTTCGGCCTTTTCTGATTGTCTAAGGAACTTGCGGAATTTCTCTTCCTGCAAATGCTTGAAAACGCTCTCCATTACCTGTAAATGTTTGTCCGGATTGTCAACAGGGCTAATTATTAGTATCACCGAATAAACCGGCTGTTTGTCCAGCGAAGAAAAATCAATACCAACACTGCTTTGACCAATCGTAGCAACCACATCTTTAACCACCTTATGTTTCACATGTGGCACAGCAACACCCTTACCCATGCCCGTACTTGCTTCATTTTCTCTTTTTATCACTGTTTTAATAATTTCTTCACAATTTCCTTTGCCGAGCCGGCCGACTTTATAAAGGGCCGAAACAAGCTCCGCTATCACGCCGTCACGGTCACCGGCTTTCAGTTCCGGAATTATTGCCTCAAAACAAACAAAATCTGCAAATTTCATCTTCTCTCTCCGGAATTATTCCTTAACCGCCCTCTGCATGATTAAGTCACAATCACAAAACAATATTATTACAAAAATACAAGTTATGCTGACTCTGCTCCACCTATGTGTTTGTTGTTGCGTTCCTTGCTCTTTTTCCTTTTAAGCTGTCTCTCAAGTTTACGAACAGCCGCATCAATGCAACGGTAAGCATCTTCACCGGTTTCGGTAACAATGAAAATCTTACTATGTTCACTCCTTGCGATTATCTCCACGCTCGTATTGCCGCCTGGCTCACCGTCGATAACCACCTCAACCCGGTTGATACTATTGTAGTATTTAGGAAGCCTGGAGGTCTTTTCCTCCGCATATCTTCTGATAGCCCCCGTTATCTCGATATGTTTACCGGTTATAGTAAAAAGCAAAACCTATCTCCTTAAACCTTCTTCCAGCAAAATCCGTTTTTATCCTTCTTTACTTTTCAAATCAGCCGGTTGCAGAAACCTGCCGACCTTACCGCTTTGTGGTGCTATCACCCCCGCGCTGACTGCAAATCTTATCGCTTCCTCTATCGTCATGTCCAACTCTATAGTTTGTTCTTTCGGAACCATTATCACAAAGCCGGTAAATGGCGTTGGCGAAGTCGGTATAAGAACGGTAAGGAATTCCTTTTTGACGTTCTCTGTTACCTTCTTAAGCCCGGACCCGGTGACCAAACCCATTGACCATATACCTTTCCGAGGATACTCAACAGCAACAACCCTTGAGAACAGTTTTTTTTGCTCCTCTTGCGTGAGCAAAAAGTCGGTAACTTGTTTTACATAAGGGTAGACCTGCCTTAAAAACGGCGTATTCATTATGAACTTTTCAATCATTCGCCATAGCGTTTTACCCACAACACTGGCCAACAGTGCACCCACTATGCACACTGCGATCAAAGCTATAAGAAAACCCGCTACGGATAAAGCTCCATCTATCCAGAATTTGTCCAACTCACCCCTGGAGCCACCCGCAAGTATTATCAACCGCTCCAAACCGTTTTTTATGTGAACGCTGATTTTATCATTGATGAACCTGTAGCCCCAGATGAATATCCAGATTGTCAGAATGGTCGGCAGTAGTACCGCCAGCCCACGCAAAAAGTAAACTCTAAAACGTCCGGTAGCACGCATATTCTTAACAACAAGTCCTTTGCTGTTATCGAGTTACTGATTTTTGGTTAACCCCGACACACCGGGGCCGGGCACAAAAACCGCATCCTGCCCAGAGCACCGTAGCTTAATTTATGGACTTAGTGTAGTCAACAAAAAAGTCCTTTGGCAAATGCGCACCAATTAAGTGTATCACCACCCCTGGCAAAGAACCGATTAGCCAAATGATCCGATGGCACAGCGCCAGAGCCGACAAATGCTCATCAATACCTATGGCTACCTTACCGAACAGCAACTTCAATGTACCTTCCCAAATTCCCAGTGCTCCTATACTTATCGGCAAAGCACCTAATAACCATGCGATTGGGAAGAAAACAAAGTAATACTTTATATGCACGTCGATACCAATTTCTCGCCCGATAAGCCACATACCTAAAATAAATATCCCCTGGCAGCAGAAAGTTAGCAATAGTGCCAAAGCAAGGGCCGATTTCTTGCTCCAATAAACTCCAATTGCAATACGGATTTTCTGCAGAACCGTCGCACTTCGCTTGCGAAACGCCCTAAAACTGTTCCTGAACAAATCTCGGCCCTTAGCACTTGAAATAAAAGCTAAAAGAACAAGCACGAAAACCACCCCAACAGTTGCAAAAAGCCATTTATATTCGCTCAAGCGTTGTAAGAAATTTGAATTAAAAGAAACGGCCAAGCGCTGTTCTTGTCCTTCGACGGGAATAAACCAGTAGCAGGAAAAAGCCATAATGACCATACCTGTTAAACCGATAATTCTGTCAACAAGCACGCTCAAAGCAGCTTCAAGCTTTTTATCTGTATGGGTAGTAACATACCAGGCCCGAAGCAAATCACCCCCCATCGAAGTTGGCAAACAGTTATTGTAAAAAATCCCTAATAAATGCAGCTTGAAAGCTGTCCAAAATCCTATGTAAATCGATTGAACCCTCAGAAGCAAAGACCACCTGGCAACAAAAACCAGCTGACTTAAAGCCCAGATACCTAAGAAAGCTGCAATAATCCACAAATTTAATCCCAACAACACATCAGCTATCTTGCCTAAATCTTCCCCCCTGAATGTCAAATAAAGTGCTGAAACCGCTACGCCAATACGTAACAGATATGATATGTATTTGCTTTTCTTGCTTTTAGCCTTGGCCACTAAACTAATTTGCCTTAAAAAACTTGTTTTCGCAAATAGTAACGGGT
>CAYYFT010000193.1:0-3299 GCA_964471015.1 uncultured Pirellulales bacterium
ATCAATCAGTTTCAAATACCCGCTTATAATCCGGCACAACCGAACATCGCTGATTGTCCCGGAATCAGGGTCCTCTTTATGAATCCCGCCCCTCCGAGGAGCGGGATGAATTGAGTGCAGCAAATTATGACCGTCAATAATTATCATCTCTTGGGTTGTTTAGAGCAAATCATTAAACTCTGATACTGATAGGCGCATCCCTGCTTTCTTGCGAAAGCAAGAAGGGAGGTGTAACTTGCTGATAGTTCAAACTCGCAACCTCCCCTCATAATGCTATCTCTAATTGCTCAGAATCCGGTGAAAAGCTGGCATCGTCCTCCACGGGTTCTAAGTAGAGTTCAATTGCCTCACAAATATTTTTTAAAGCTTCTTCACGTGTGTCCCCATCGCTCACGCAACCCGGAAGGGAAGGAACAATAACAGTATATCCACCTTCTTTGCTTGGTTCCAAAACAACTCTAAATTTCATTTTACTATACCTCCGATGAAATTGTAGCATGTCCACCGCACTTTAGCAACATAACATTATGTATCCAATTGATTCTGTTATTTTCCGCTATATCTTCTATTGTCGAAACTTGATGCTCGAAACTCGATTCTCGTAATTGGTAATCGGTTTAAATCGAATATCGAGTATCCAGCATCGAGTTATGCTTCAAATCTTATCTCGCCGCCGACAATTGTCTTTTCGACCTTGCCCTTGACGGTCCAGCCGTGATAGGGGCAGTTTCTGCTTTTAGAGCGGAACTTATTTACGTCGATTTCATACTCAGCATCAGGGTCGATGATAGTAACATCGGCCTGCTTTCCTATACCGAGTGTTCCTTTATCAACACCGATTATCCTGGCGGGTCTTGCCGTCATCAATTCGATAAGCTTCGGCCAGTCTAAAATACCCGGCTCGATAAGCGCCTTAACATAAAGGGCCAAAGCACATTCTAGGCTTGCTATGCCAAAAGGTGCGGTTAAAAATTCCAGTTCCTTTTCGCTTTTCAGATGCGGGGCATGGTCTGTCACCAGGGCGTCAATCAAACCCTCGGCAATCGCTTCTTTCAGAGCCTCGATATCTTTTTCCGTTCGCAGGGGAGGATTGACTTTGTAGTTGGTATCATATTCGGCGCAACACTCTTCGGTTAAAAGCAAATGGTGCGGCGTTACCTCACAGGTAACCGGCAAAGAATCCTTCCTGGCAGCTCTAATCAGCTCAACCGAACCGGCTGTGGAGATATGCTGAGCGTGGTAGCGGATGTGGCACGGCCATCTTGGCCGTGTTTTCACGGGCTGGAAGCCCGTGCCACAGCAGATTTTCTTAACGAGCTGAATATCCCGCCACAGCATCGCTTCTTCGGCCAGGACATCAATGCCGGGCAGCCCAAGTATCGTTGCGTAATAGCCGGCGTTCATAACGCCGTCTTGGGCAAAGCTGTCATCCTGACAATGCTGTGCTATTACTACGTCAAGCATAGTGGCATATTTCAGTGCTCGCAGCATCACCGCAGGATTCTGGACACCATTGCCATCATCAGTAAAACCTACGGCGCCGGCCTCGGCCATAAAACCCATCTCCGCTAACTCTATGCCTTCTCTTGCTTTTGTGACGGCACCCATCGTATAAACGTGCGTTTTTCTCGCTTGTCTGCCCTTTCGATGAATGTATTCGACGTCAGTCTCGTTCTCGATAGGTGGATTGGTATTCGGCATACAAACAACCGAAGTAAAACCTGCCGCCACCGCTGCTGCTGAGCCGCTTGCTATCGTCTCTTCTTCTTCGTCGCCCGGCTCGCGAAAATGGACGTGTATATCAATCAGACCCGGCACCACCAATTTGCCGGTGGCATCGATGGCCGCCTGCGCAGATTTTTCGACTTTGCCGACCTCTGCAATGTTGCCGTTGACAACAAGCACATCACATTCTTTATCGATGCCGTTTGCAGGGTCTATCACCCTGCCGTTTTTTATCAATAGTTCACTCATAGTAAAATTATCAACCGCAAATAATCATCCTTGCATTGCTGCTGCCTGATTAACCAAAAACAATACCGCCATTCTCACAGCCAGACCATTTTTTACCTGCTCCAAAATAACACTGTTGGCGCCGTCGGCCACTTCGCTTTCCATCTCCAGACCTCTGTTAATCGGGCCGGGGTGCATAACCAGAATATCGGGTTTTGCCCTTTTCATACGCTCCACCGTCAGGCCGAAATAATGCGAGTATTCCCGCACCGAAGGAAAAGGATTGCCGCCGAGCCGTTCAAACTGAATCCGTAGCATATTTATCACGTCAACCTTTTCAATGACCTTATCAAGCGAATAGCTTACGCCGACCGGCAGCCGGTCAACCTGCGCCGGCATAAGCGTCGGCGGGCCGACAAATATTACTTCGGCACCGAGTTTCGTCATCGCCCACAGACAACTACGGGCAACGCGTGAGTGGGCAATATCGCCGACAATTGCTATTTTCAAACCTTCGAGAGTGCCTTTAAATTTGCGAATGGTATAAACATCTAAAAGCCCCTGCGTGGGGTGTTCGCAGAAACCGTCGCCTGCGTTTACTACACAAGCGCTGATATTCCTGCTCAGGAATTTCGGCGCACCGCCGACATTGTGCCGAACCACAACAATATCAATCCCCATAGCTTCCAGATTTTTGGCCGTATCTAATAGCGTTTCACCTTTGCTGACGGAGCTGGCCGTTTTGGTGAACTCTATAACATCAGCGCTTAATCGACTTGCCGCCAGAGTAAAGCTGTTTCGCGTCCGTGTGCTGTCTTCAAAAAATAGATTGCAGACAACTTTGCCTCGTAAAGGCGGGGCTTTTTTCACTGACCGAGTGCTTATCTGCTCGAAACCTTTGGCTGTGTCGAGAATATATATAATCTCTTCTGCGCTCAAATCGCGCAAACCCAACAAATGCTTGTGCTGCCACCGGAATTGTTTACCTTTTCTTATTAGCGCCATAATATTAAAAACTAAAAACTTAAAGCTGAAAGTGAAAAACTATAATTCAAAATTCAAAGCTACAGCCTTGCCACCACTGGCAAACCCAATCCTTTTTAGACAAAATATGCCATAGATAACTCCCAAATACAATCAAGTAGATTACCATTATTGTTGTCCAGTCCCGTGTAGTATTTGAGGATTTTGTTATGAGGTTTCTAAAATATAAGAAAAGAGCGCCACCTATGACACCCCAGACTATAAAAGAAAAAATTACCATTCCTAATTTTCTCAATCTTACTCCACTATCTTTGAATTTTACGTTTTGGTTTTACATTTTTAGTTTTAAGTTTTTCGCTTTA
>CAYYFT010000194.1:0-3280 GCA_964471015.1 uncultured Pirellulales bacterium
ATAACCGAAAACACAAAGACTTTGTATAGTGCGTGTCCATAGGGACACCAAACACCTTTTATTGTGCTTGGGAACTCATCGAACTTGTCCCAAGCGAGGTCAAGGGAATGGTAAAAAAAGTCAAATACGGCAAAATACTGGCTGTTGCTTTTATAACGGTCTTGATATGGGTCTGGGCAGACCTGGCCCTCGATGAGGAATTCTCTGTTTCCAGCGTTAACATAAACGTTGCCAAATCCACCAATCCCAGCCTCTGGGTAAGTTTCAATGACGAACCGTCTGTCTCTATTGATAAGATAGTTCTTAAAGGCCCGGCGTCGAGGATTGCCGATGTAAAGCGCAAACTAAACGATGGCTCGCTTGTCCTTGAATTCTTTTTGGACCCCGAACGGACCGAAGCAATCGCAAGCCCTGGCGAACATACCCTGAACGTCCTGGCCTTCCTGAGACGAATCGACCGGATAAAACAGCTTGGCCTCACAGTCGAATCCTGCGAGCCGGAGACGCTCTCGGTAAATGTGGTTGGGCTTGATAAGAAGTCGCTGACTATAAAGTGTATCGACGAAACACAGAACACTATAAAGGCCGCAGCCATTGAGCCGAAGCAGCTCGATATGTTTGTGCCCAAAGATTGGAGCGGAGAAAAGCTCACCGCAAACGTTCAATTAACTCGCAGGGAAATCGACCAGGCCAGATTGTTGGCTGTTGAAAAAGTCCCTTATATCGAGCTGGCTCCGGGACAAATCAGAGAGCTGCAAAGGACTGTGAAAATCACAATGTCGCCCGATGAGGACCTGCTCGCCGACTATACCATAACAACCACAAGGCTGAGATTTTCCGTAAGTCCCAACCTCCAGGGGAAATACAGGGTCGTGGTGGACAACCTCGATGAAGTGATGCGCACTATTACCATCAGAGCCACTGCCGATGCAAAACGAGCCTACGAAAAAATGCCCTATCAGGTCATACTGGAAATTGAAGACGAGGACGCCGGCGCCACTGAGCCTCTAAGAAGGGAGCTTATTTACAACTTCCCCGATGAATATCTCCGCAGGGACGATATCAGGCTGAATCAGCAGCCGGTTACCGCTCGATTTAGGCTGATACCGCTGTCTTCTGCCGAAACTCCGCCGACCGTAGGAGAATAGACAGAAACCCCATTTTACGACGTGTTGTAAAATGGAGACCGAACCCGGAAAGCTATCACCGCTTCAACTGTCATCCACAACGCCAACGCAGATGCAACCTCTTGTTTTTTTGAGCTTAATATCCAGCACGTTTGCCTGCAGTTGCCCTTTTTATTCTTATGATGGTGGCCAACGCCGTATATGCAAGGAATATCGCAAGAATTATTAGTATCAACGCTATTGTTGCCAGCAGGATATTGGGCTGCTCGGCAGTGGTGAAGCTGTAGGTTTTGTATACCAGAGCGCCAATCGTCGTCGCAAGCATTATAACAGCCGGGACAGCGGTAAAGCCGAATCTGCGATTGCTGGTCAATAGATATAAACTTGCAACAATAAGCACTAAACTGGCAATGAGCTGGTTGGCGGCGCCGAATACCGGCCAAATAGCCCTCCAGTTGCCCAAAGCAAGGGCGCCTGCCAGAACGCCGACAAGTATGGTGGCTGCGTATTTGTTCTTCATACAGCGTATGCCGAATGTTTCGCCGAATAGTTCATTGCATATATAGCGGGTAATCCGCGTTGCCGTATCAAGGGTCGTCATAACAAAGGTCTTGAGCATTGTTATCCCCACTAATGTCCCCATCCCGCCGAAAATGACCTTCGTAAGCTCTCCGTATCCGGCCCCGAATGCTTTAATCCAGCCGCCCTTTTGGAAAAGCTGTTGGTACACGAGTCCCTCAAGGCCGTCTGGAGCACTCTTCCAGTACAGACCGGCTGAAACTGCTATAACTGCTAAAACTGCAAGAGCGCTTTCGGCAATCATAGCGCCGTAGCCGATGACGCGTGCATCACGCATTCGCGGGACCTGTTTTGATGTGGTTCCGCTTGAGACCAGGCTGTGAAAGCCGGAGATGGCGCCGCATGCAATCGTAACAAGCATCATAGGCCACATCCAACCCTCCTTGATTGAGTTAAAAGCGACGAACATTGGTGCTTTCGTGTCCGGCCGGGTAATAACAAGGCCCAAAAATCCGAAGAACATACCCAGATACAGCACCGCACCGGCAAGATGGTCACGGGGCTGAAGCAGAAGAGTTACAGGCACTACTGATGCGACCATAGCGTAGATAAGCAGTATCACAGTCCACCAGCTTGCGGCATTTTCAACACCAAGCTCAATCGGAATATAATAGCCGGCCACAATTAGCCCGACCAGCAGCGCCACGCCTATTACCGAAGATAACAGGACGCTGACCTGAATGCGATACATCAGGATACCGACAATCACAGCCACGACCACAAGCCCGAACGTGGGGATTACAACTGCAGGTGTCGTCGCCAGAGTTGCCCCTGCGACGGCTGCAAATACTGCGACCACGAGGATTAATGCTAAAAGCGCGAATATGCTGAACAGAATCTTGCTCAGCTTTCCCATTACAGACTCGGTAATGGTGGTGATGGATTTACCCTTGTTCCTCAGTGACATCACAAGGGCGGTAAAATCGTGAACCGCGCCGAAGAAAACCCCGCCGACGACAATCCAGATTACTGCAGGGAGCCATCCCCAGTAGAGGCACGCAATCACTGGCCCTATTATTGGCGCAGCACCGGCGATAGAGGCAAAATGATGACCAAATAAAATCGTCCAGTGTTTCGCCGGCACGTAATCAACACCATCATTCATTTCCACCGATGGCACAGGTTCGTTATCATCGACCCCCAGCCACTGCTTGACCTTTCGGCTGTAGAAAACGTATCCCAAAAGCAGCGAAAAAACTGAAACGCCCGCAACAAATAGAGAATTCACTCGTCCGACTCCTTAACTGTATCTATGGCAATCACCATTATCTGTGTTTTCGCGATAATAATCTTATCGGCACCTCATCTATCGGCAGCAGCTCTCGCAATCTGTTTATAATAAATCTACGATAATTCTCTTCGAACAGTTCCGGCCTGTTCACAAACATCAGGATAGTAACAGGATTAACGGCAATTTGCGCAGCATAATAAATTTTTGGCAAGCCGCCTTTGCCTCGTTTGGTTGTGCCGGGGCGTTCTGCCTTTATCATTTCAAACGCCTTATTCAATCTGCCGGTCGGTATCCACGTTGTTGTCTGCTTGAAAATCTCAGCCGCCAAATCCAGAACGCTCTG
>CAYYFT010000195.1:0-3277 GCA_964471015.1 uncultured Pirellulales bacterium
CGAATGGTGACACAATTTGCTCGGGTTCAGCGGGCTGTGTTGGGTTCAAGGGCTCACGTAAAAGTACCCCTTTTGCTGCGCAACAGGCTGCGCAGCGGTGCGCTAGTACTGCTATGCGTAACGGGGTGCGCGAGATTGAAATTAGGGTTAAGGGACCTGGTTCGGGGCGTGAATCTGCCATCTCAGCACTGCAGCAGGCCGGATTGCGAATCGCCTCGATAGAAGATGTTACGCCGCTTCCACATAATGGTTGTCGACCGCCGAAGAGAAGACGAGTATAAAGAAAAGGATATCCGGAGAGGGTTTTTGGAGATAGGTAGAAAAAATGGGACGTTATCTTGGTTCATCTTGTAAATATTGCCGTCGTGAGGCAATGAAGCTTATGCTAAAGGGCATCAGGTGTGAGACCGCTAAATGCCCGATTGAAAAAAAACAGCGTAATTTAGGCCCCGGTATGCACGGTTGGCGCAGAGCCAGAGCAAGTGAATATGCTGTTCGGTTGCGTGAAAAGCAAAAAGTCAAGAGGTACTACGGGCTTCTGGAGCGACAGTTTATGAGGTATTTTCACAAAGCTGAACGGATGAAGGGTAATACTGGAGAAATTTTGCTGCAATTGTTGGAAAGACGCTTGGATAATGTGCTGTATAAGTTGAATTTTGCGCCGTCGCGCAAGGCTGCCAGGCAGTTGATTACCCACGGCCATATTTATGTGAAAGGCCGAAAAGTTAACATCAGCGATTATACTATAAAAGTCGGCGACAAGATAACGGTCAAGAACGCCGAAAAAAGCAAAAAGAAAATAAAGGAGCAGTTGGAAAGTAACCCAAATTTTACCACTCAAAGTTGGTTGCAGTTGGATAGTGAAAAGCCCGAAGCTACCGTTGTTGCGCTACCCACCAGGGATGATATTCAGATTCCTGTTGAGGAGCAACTGGTTGTGGAGTTCTGTTCGAGGTAGCATTTTGGAGGGTTCCCAGATACCGGCTGAGTGTTTGGTGTCCCGGCAGACTATTTTGATTTTGCTGGTCAATAGTGAATTGTTAATAGACGTTACTATAGGAGGTATATATGCGAGTTACATGGCGTGGTTTGGAGTTGCCGACTCATGTTGAACGAGATACGGCAGCATCAAGCGATAAATATGGCCGGTTCTTTATCGAGCCTTTCGAGCGTGGTTTTGGCACCACTGTCGGTAACAGCTTAAGACGCGTGTTGCTTTCTTCTTTGGAAGGTAGTGCCGTAACATCCATTAAAGTGACCGGTGCCGACCATGAATTTACCTCGATGGAGGGCGTAATGGAGGATGTCACCGAGATAGTTTTGAATGTCAAGAATCTTGTTGTTCGGCTCCAGAATGAAGGTCCGAAGGTAATGAAAGTTTCGGCAAACAAGACCGGAGTTGTAACAGCAGCCGATATAGTTGCGGACCCGGCCATAGAATTGGTAAACAAAGATATGGTGTTAGCCACTTTGACGGAAGATGTGAAGTTTGAAATGGAAATGGTAGTGGAGAATGGCCGCGGCTATCTGCCGGCTTCAGAACGGATAGCCGCCGCAGATAGATTTGAACAGGAACTCGGGAGAATATTAATCGATGCGGTATATTCACCCGTTACAAGAGTTCGCTACACAACTGAAGACACACGGGTGGGCCGGCGAACCAATTATGACAGGCTGATTCTGGAGATTTGGACCAATGGAACAATTACACCTGATATGGCGCTGGTAGAGGCCGCCAAGATATTGCGTAAGCACATCAATCCGTTCGTCCAGTATTTCGAGCTTGGTGAGGAAACCGTTGCTGAGCAAATCACTCCAGAGGAAGTATCGGAAGAAGAGGTGGATGAGAAATTAGCCGAAAAACTAAGTATCCCTATTCAGGAATTGGAGCTATCAGTGAGGGCTGGCAACTGTCTTGAGTCAATAAAGGTCGAAACAGTTGGTCAACTGGTAAAAATGACAGAGGCTGATTTGCTGAAAGTTCGCAGCTTCGGTAAAACGAGTTTGCGAGAGGTCAAAAGAAAACTTGCGGATATCGGTTTGTCTTTGGGAATGGCGGATATCAATGATTAGTTTAGCCTGTGGCAGGCTAATGGTTTAGTTTAATAACAGTCGTCAGGATGGCTTGTGCCATTGCAGACGGCCGTAACAGGTAAAAAGGATTCGAGCGTATGCGTCATAGAGTAGCAGGGCGTCGGTTAGGTCGAACAGGCGAGCATCGTTTGGCTATGCGCCGAAATCTGGTCGCCTCACTCATCGAGCACGAAACGATTTCAACAACGCCGGAAAAGGCCAAAGAGGTAAAAGCCTTTGCCGAAAAGTTGGTTACACTGGCTAAGAAAGGCACATTATCTGCCAGACGTCGAGCCATTGCCCTGCTTGGCAATCGTGATATTATAGATTATGAAGACGGCAAGGCTGTCAGGAAGGGCACGATAATCGGAAAATTGTTCAGTGAGCTTGGTCCTCGATACCTTGACAGACCAGGCGGTTATACGAGAATTATCCGCTTGTCTCTGAGAAGATTGGGTGATAACGGTCGTCTCGTCTTGTTGCAGTTCGTAGGTCAGGACGAGGGTTCGAAGAAACAAACCAAAGCTGCTGCCAAAAGAGCTGCTCGTAAAAAGGCCAGAGAAACTGCTGAGGTTGAAGAGCCTGCCGAAGCCGAAGGCCAGAAGGATGAATCCAACAAGCAGCAGTAACTCATTATTTAAAGTATAGGCATAGAATGAGTGCGGATGATTGCATTTTTTGTAAAATGGTGGCTGGACAGATTCCAGTTACGAAAATTTACGAAGACGATGTTGTTCTTTCTTTTTTGGATATCGGCCCCGTAAGTGATGGCCACACTCTGGTGATTCCTAAGCGGCACTTTGAAAAATTACACCAATGTCCTGCTGAAATTTTAGGCCGGGTTGCTTCATGTCTCGGCAACATCGCCAAAGCCGTAGCGGCTGCGATGAATTCTGACGGCTATAATGTATTGTGTAATAACGGCAGGGCGGCTGGTCAGCTTGTTGAACATTTGCATTTTCATATAATCCCTCGCAATACCGGCGATGGCGTTTTTGACCGCTGGCCGGCTTATGAGTATGAACAGGGTAAAATAGAAGAAATTGCCGCAAAAATTCGTGAAAGTTTATAATTTTACCCTTGGCCTCTTGATGAGAAACGATTCTTGTGCTATCTTATATTTGCTACGAGATACGAGCGACGAAATACGAAATTGACCGCGGGGTAGAGCAGTCTGGTAGCTCGTCGGGCCCATAACCCGGAG
>CAYYFT010000196.1:0-3266 GCA_964471015.1 uncultured Pirellulales bacterium
TGATACTGCCGGTCATTATAATGCTGGTTGGTGTGCTTCTTTTTGTACCTACCAGCTTGATGAGCAGTAAGCTCGAGAAACGGATAGCAGATGAGAGTATTTCTATAGGCAAAAGAGTTCAGTCCCTAAACAAAAGTGCCGTTTCCCGTAGCCAATGGGAGGTTGAGCAAGAATATCAGCAGGCTTATGAGAGAGATGCCAATCAAACAGCACTTTTAGCCAAGCAAAGTAGTCAAAGGCAGTTATTAAGCTATAAAATATTTCCTAAGCCGAAGGATACCTCCACGTTGATTTTCAAGGAGTTCGGCCAGCGGTTTCGCCATGCGGTAGATAAACTGATTGCCCGTGTAAATGCCCTTGATTGTCCCACTGATACCGAGTTGCAGAGAGGTTCGCAGGGTTCCGGTTCACCACGTTCTGGTTGGGACTTGGGTCGGAGCATGGGAAGGGGAAGGTTGAGTGAGGTTGACGCTACGATAACGGACGTTCTTTGCCGAGAGAAGGCAGAGTCTGCGTTTGTCTATGCTAATCCGGCGGATTTGAGCGGATACGAATTCTGGGAAGGATATGAATATACCGGAATGGATGCGGCGGTTGAGGATTGCTGGTATTGGCAGTTGGCTTATTGGATAATCGAAGATGTTATCGATACGATAGATGCTTTGAATTCCGGCTCGAGTAGCGTTTTCACATCGCCGGTAAAACGGCTTCTGGATGTAAATTTTACCGCGGGTGGCGAAAGGGCGGGTAAAAGAACTGCTGCAAGGCCCAGTTATGTTCTTTCGATTGAAAAGGCACTTACAGAACCTCACACAGGAAGACTTTGCGGTGATGACATTGATGTTGTGCATTTTAATGTTGTTGTTATTGTTAGTACGAAGGCGGTTTTGCCGTTTATGAAGCAACTTTGCAGTGCCAAGCGGCATAAGTTCGGGGGGTTTTCCGGCGAGGAGCAAGAGCAAGTTTTCAGGCATAATCAAATAACGATTTTAGAAAGTAATATTAGGTCGGTTGACCGGGAGGACACAACTCACAATTTATACCGCTATGGTGAGGATGCCGTGGTAGAATTGGATTTAATTTGCGAATATATCTTTAACAGGAAAGGCTACGATGAAATTAAACCGGAATCGGTTAAGGCAGTGCTGAAGAAGGTGGAAGAGTAAACGGGAAATATAAATCCTTGAAGCGTTAGGCGGGATACGAGACGTGAGTAAAAAAAACAGCAACTTTTTCGAAGAACATATTGAGAAGATAGTGTTGGCCGTTGTTGGGCTTGTGTGTCTCTGGCTTTTTATTACCCGTGTTCTGTTCAGTCCCAGTTATGTCGAATATGACAACGATAAATTTGACTCTGGTGCTATTGATAATTACATAAGCAAGCAGGCTTCGGTTTTGGAGAGCAAACTGAACCGCGAGCCTGAGCCAAAGCAGCCATATAAGCCGCGAGTTGGTGATTTTGTTGCTCTGTTCGACTCAGCTATAAATGACATTGACATTAGCCTTGGTCTACCACAGCCTGTTATTGGTTTGGGGGACTGGATTGATAACAGAGAATATCGTGTTCCGCTGATTGGTGGAGTCAACGAGGTATCAGTTGAGCATATCAGAGCGGTGGCTTATGTCCCTAAGGGATGGGTTGACGAGGAAAATGTTTATGACTCGGATAACAGTGAGCCGAATGATATTGATTTTGTTACTGTGGAAGCGAAGTTTGATGTTTCGGGATTATATAAAAGGTTTAATGAAAGTTTTGCCGGTGAGTATATCCGGCAAGATTGGCGTGACCCGTGCCTTGCAAGGCCGATTTTTGCGGCTGTGCAGTTACAAAGAAAGGAATTGCTTCCCGATGGCAGTTGGAGCGATTGGCAAACCGTGCCTCGGAGCAAGATAGACCATCGCAAAAGAATGTTTGAGGTTATAGAAGATACCAATGATTTGCCGGCTGGCGGGATGAAGGTGCGTCTGCTTCAATTTGATGATGTGGGAGTGAGAATAGATCTGTTGCAGCCGGAGGCTTATCGGATTGCATCTGCAAAAGAAGAATGGTTTCCTCCTTCATTACATAAGGAATATGTGGCTTATCAAAAAGAGATGGATGTGCTGGAAAGGCGTGAAGCCGCTGCAGAAAGAAGAGAGGAGCGGGAAGGAGAACGCTCTGAGCAGCGCGGCAGGACGGCAAGGACACAAACGCGCCCAGCAGGAGGAATAGGAGGTTCGCTTGGAACGGGAATGCCGATGGAAACGGGGCCAGGTACGCCTGTAAGAAGAACGCCGACAAGAAGAAGCCGGGCTGATCGCAGAAGTGAGAAAGAACGTCCACAAAGAAGTAAGGAAGTTTCAAAGACAATAAATGATATTTATCAAGAATTTGATGAGGTTTTGATTACCGAGCAAACAGACCTTGCCAAGATGGACAAGCCGTTATTATTCTGGGCGCATGATGATACTATTGAGCCCGGGGATAGCTACCGGTACAGAATTCGGTTGGGTGTTTTTAATCCCATAGCTGAGACAAACCAGTTCAGCGAGCAAGACGAATCGCTGAAGAACAAGGTTATTTTATGGAGCGGATTTTCTGACACAACAGAGACTGTGAATATTCCGGAAACGTTGTACTTCTTCCCACGTGAGATACAAGAAGCCGCCAGGGCTGTAACAGTGCAGGTCTCCAGGTATGTGTTGGGTTATTGGTATAGTAAGGACTTTACGGTCAAACAGGGAGAACTTATAGGCAGTGTCAGTGGGTACAAGATTACGGAGGAGGAAGAAAAAGAGGGAGTTACAGTACCCGAGACGGTTGATTATGCTACCGGCGCGGTTCTGGTCGATATTATACCTGTAAATGATTGGTCAGGTGGAAATAATCTGCGTGCCAGGCATTTTTTTGACATGCTTTACAGTTTTGAAGGAAAGGATATAGAGCGTTTGCCTGTTAAAACCAGGTATTGGGCCGAAGCATTGCAGAGTAAGTTTAATGAAATCAAAAGGTCCGAAAAGGAATCGAAAGAACCTTTGCGAAGCTGGAGCGGCAGACCGGGTCAACGCAGGCGTGTTCCAGTACCGGGAGTTGAGGGTATGCCCCCTGGTTACGAGTTTCCTATTCCTGGTATGATGCCTCCTGGTTTCTAATGGTATGTTTAATTAGTTTGTAATACCGATTTAAGTGAGCGTAGCTGCAATACCGGTTCAATTGAAGAGGGACCCCCCTTAGGGGGAGCCCAAAGGTTCTGCTCACAGTCGATTGTTATCTCGAACTCATCCGG
>CAYYFT010000197.1:0-3227 GCA_964471015.1 uncultured Pirellulales bacterium
TATAAAAGCGGCGAAAGCGAATACCGTATAAACAACAAAATCTGCCGACTAAAAGATATTCGTGAATTATTTATGGACACCGGCGTGGGTGTCAAGGCTTACTCGATTATCGAGCAGGGACAGGTTGGGCAACTATTAAATGCTTCGAAGTCGGAGAGGAGAGCTATATTTGAAGAAGCAGCCGGTATAAGCAAATATAAAGCTCATAAAAAAGAGGCCCTTCGCAAACTGGAACATACAGAACAAAATCTGCTGCGACTCGCAGATATTTTGGGCGAAGTGCAAAAACAGCTTCGAAGCATAAAATTCCAGGCGGGCAAGGCGAGAAACTATCTGCAATACTGCGATAGACTCAAAGAGCTACAGGTTAATTACTCGCTGGCTGAATACGCAAAGAACCGGACCCAAAGCGCAGAGAGAAAAACCGGCCTTGAACAGCTTGAAGACGAGCTTGTCGGCATCGCTGCTGAGGTGGCAAGAAATGACGCCCTAATGAGCGAATTGGGCCGGAAAATAATAGAGACAGAGAATGAGTTAAACCACACAGGAAACCGTCTCGTCGCCGTCCAGAGCAAAATCGAACAGAGTTTGCAACGAGTTGAGTTTCTGCGAACCCGAATTACAGAACTGCGGCAAAGAAAAGAAAACGCAGAGAAAAGAGCTGAAAAACTTCAAGAGCAGAAAAATCTTTTCGAAGGTGATTTGAGACAATACAAAGTCGAGCTGGAAAACGGCGAAAGAATGCTCAAGGAGAAAAAACAAAACGCCGAGCAGCTTCAAAAAGCCATCCAGGAAATAACCTCCGAATGTGCCTGCCTCGAGGCGGATTTGGAAGATGAGAAATCGGGCATTATCGATATAGTCAGAAGGACAGCGCAACTCCATAACGAAGTGCAGAACATATCTGTTTATCGCAATAATTTATCCAGCCAAAAAGACCGTTTGTCCGGTCGGGCAGAAACCGGCCAGGCAGAACTTGAAAAACTCTTAACCGAAAAGGCGCAGCAGAGCGCCCGTCTGGGCGATATCGAGAAGGTTCTGGGCGAATTGGGGCAAAATCTGGACTCCAAACGCAAAGAAACAGAAGGAATCAACAACCTAATTGCGGCAGAGAACAAGCAATTGGCCCGGAGCAAAGAGTTGCGAAGCGCTTTGAACAGCGAATTGTCGGTGTTAACGGATATGGAGACAAGACGTGAGGGCCTTAATAATGCGGTTAAAAACATTCTGCAAAGCCGGTCTAAATTCGATTACGTGGAAGGGTTACTGGCAGAGGCAATAGAAGCCGACGTCGAATATGCAAATGCTGTTGAGGCGGCTCTTGAGGGCAGAACCGACGCACTGGTAGTCAACAGCACAAGCAGACTGATGGCCGATAAAGGAACAATTAAAAAACTCGAAGGCAGAGTGAATTTCATATCCATAGATAAAATAGAGCCGTTTGCGGACAAAAAGGATTTGTCAAAATTCCAGCACGTAAAGGGCAGGCTTGTTGAGTTCGTAAGAGGCGAGAGCAAATACGCACCATTAGTCTGGAAACTGTTAGGTAAAACGATAGTTGTTGACTCGATTGATGCAGCAATTGAACTGGCTGAAAGAATTGGAGAGGGTTATAAATTCGTTACTCTAAAAGGTGAATTTTTAAGCGCCGACGGAGCGATAAAACTTGGGCCCCTGGGGAAAGCCACGGGCTTGATATCACGAAAGAGCCGACTTCGCCAACTGCAAGAGACAATCGCCAAAATTACAGCGGAAATTGCAGATATTGAAGGGCAAATTGAGAAGAACAATCGCACAAATGAACATTTGACTGAATTGTGTAAGGAACTGCGGACAGCTATTTATGAAGCGAATACAGAAAAGATGCAGGTAAGCTCGAAGCTGACGGTTTACGAGCAGAATATAAAGCGACTAAGCGAAGAGCAGCCATTGATAGCCAGCGAAATCGACCTGCTGGAGGCGCAAATCGCTCAATCGGTGCAGAAAGAATACGACTCGAAACAAAAACTGCAGGAACTGGAGGCGGTAAACAGCCAGCGGACGGGACGTATAAAAGAACTTGAGGCAAAATATGCCAAACAAAAGGCTGAACAACAGGGGCAAACGAGCCAGCTCACAGATTTGAGGGTTGCTCTGGGGCAGATTGCCGAACAAACCAAAGCATTGAAGCAAACGATTGCGAGTCTGCAAAACCAGATGCAGGAAAACCGAACGGCTACTGAGACTGCGCAAGCAGAGACACAAAACTGTAGTGAACAATCTCAAGAAGCCGAGAGGGATATTCTCAGATGCGAAGCAGCGGTGTCGGAGATGTTTGTCGAGAAAGAAAAGAACCAATCCGCCTCCGGCGGACTTCAGGAGAAAATCGAAAAGCTGCTCGAAGAGCAAAAACAAACAGAACAATTAGTCCGCCAGAGCAGGGCCAAGCAAAGCGAGATTGAGCAGAAAATAAATGAGCTTAAAATAGAATTGAGCCAATTGGAGGTAAAGGAACAAGGGCTTGTTGAAAGGGTGCAGGATGAACTGCAGATTGATTTGGTTGAGGCCTACGAAAACTACGAGGAAAGCCAGGTAGATTGGGAGAGGGTAAGAGAAGAAATAGCCGAGCTTCGGGGCAAGATTAAGCGGCTCGGCAACGTGAATGTGGACGCAATAGCCGAGCAGGAAGACCTTGAAAAACGAAATGATTTTTTAAGCAGTCAGGTCGAGGATTTGAACAAGAGCAAAGTTCAACTGCAGCAATTGATAAGCCGTCTTAACAAGAAAAGCAGGGAGAAATTCAGAGAAACCTTCGAGGAAATCAGGGTTCACTTCCAGCAGATTTTCCGCAAGCTGTTCGGTGGAGGAAAGGCCGATATAGTGCTTGAAGAGGCTGAGGATATACTCGAAGCGGGCATAGAAATAATGGCACGGCCGCCCGGCAAGGAGACAAGGAGTATATCACTGCTCAGCGGCGGTGAAAAGTCTATGACAGCCATTGCACTGCTATTTGCAGTTTTCAAGACAAAGCCGTCCCCGTTCTGCTTTTTGGACGAAATTGATGCAGCATTGGATGAGGCAAATAATGAGCGTTTCAATCTGCTGCTGCGGGAATTTCAAAAGGATTCGCAGTTCATAGTAATTACTCACGCCAAGCGCACGATGAGCATTGCGGACGTGCTGGTCGGGATAACGATGCAGACACGAGGGGTAAGCAAGAAGATAAGCGTCAGGTTCGACCAGGTTGA
>CAYYFT010000198.1:0-3225 GCA_964471015.1 uncultured Pirellulales bacterium
GTTGATTTTTCCAAAGTTGAGATAATAACCTCTTCAAATATCAGTAATCTCTTAGCACTACGAGCGTTGCTGCGCGAACACGGGCGTCAGCTTATCCTCTGTAGCGTTTCTGCCCCGACTAAGGGCATTTTTACGGTAGCCGGCCTTGATGCGGTTTTCGAATTTGCCCGTGACAAATACGACGCCTTGGCAATTATGCAACGTGCCAAAGTAAGCGGCAAACCCGCACACGCCCACTCTTAGTAAAATCTGACAGCCTACTTTATATTCCCCTCCCAGTCCTTGACCGTCGTCAGATAAGTTTCGACCAAAGGCGGATAAATTTGCGATTGCTTTGAAGGCTGTTTTGAGCTATTGTTTTTTAATGGTGTAAGCCATCCTTGAAGATAATCGGTCCGCAACAGTCAATAATAAGCCATAGGCTCGCAAGTATGAAAGTAAATATCGAAAAGTGCGTTTTGGAGCTTCTCGAAGGCGACATTACAGAAATGCAAACTGAGGCAATCGTCAATGCCGCCAATGCGCGATTGATTTTAGGCGGCGGTGTAGCCGGGGCAATTAAAAGAAAAGGCGGTCCAAAAATCCAGGAAGAATGCAATAAAACAGGTGGAACTTTCGTAGGTGGGGCAGTTAAAACCACCGCAGGAGATTTGAAGGCAAAGTATGTGATTCACGCTGTCGGGCCTCGAATGGGTGAGGGAAACGAAGATGAAAAGCTGAAAAATGCGACACTGAATTCATTGAAGTTAGCAGACGAAAACAATATCAAAAGTATCTCGTTTCCGGCAATCAGCACGGGGATTTTCGGCTTTCCTGTTGAAAGATGTGCCGAAATAATGCTGCAAACAACTATTAATTATCTCAAAGGGCCAACAGGGCTGGAAAAAGTTATCTTTTGCCTGTTCGGCAGGGACTGCTATGAAATCTTCACAAAGCAGCTAAAGCAGGAAGTTTCAAAATGAGGGCAATGGTCTTAAACAAGATATCGCCAATCGAAGAGAAACCCTTAGAAGCGGCTGATTTACCAATCCCTACGCCGGGCGATAATCAAATTCTGGTTAAGACTTTAGTTTGCGGTGCGTGTCATACCGACCTCGATGAGATTGAAGGCAGGCTAAAACCAACGAAACTACCTATAGTGCCGGGTCACCAGATAGTTGGAGTTGTGGCAGATAAAGGAAAAGCCGTAACCAGATTCAAAATGGGCGACCGTGTAGGTATTACGTGGCTTTATTCGGCTTGCGGTAAGTGCAATTTCTGTCAAACAGGCAGCGAAAACCTCTGCGGGCAGACAGAATGGACCGGCAAAGACGTCAACGGCGGCTACGCAGAATATGTGGTTATTTGCGAGGATTTCGCCTACGCGCTTTCCGAAAGGTTTTCCGATGCTGAGGCGGCGCCGCTTTTATGCGCCGGCGTAATCGGATATCGTACTCTGCGATTAGCTGAAATTACCGACGGCCAAACTGTCGGGTTGTTTGGCTTCGGAGCTTCAGCCCACATCGTAATCCAGATAATCAAGTACAAATACCCTAACAGCCCTGTTTTTGTCTTCACGAAGACCGCTGAACACGCAAAGTTAGCCGAAAGTCTCGGTGCCGTCTGGACAGGCCGTTCCGGTGACCGGCCGCCGGAGAAATTGAACAAAGCAATGGATTTTACCCCCGTTGGAGAGTGCGTCCGTGATGCTCTATCTGTTCTGGATAAAGGCGGGCGATTAGTTATAAATGCGATTCGCAAAGAAACAGCGGTGCCAAAACTGGATTATGCAAAATATCTCTGGCTCGAGAGAGAAATAAAAAGCGTTGCTAACGTTACCCGACGGGACGCCGAGGAATTCCTACCGTTAGCCGCTCAAATCCCAATTGTTCCCACGATTGAGGAATTTCCATTGGCCCAAGCCAATGACGTCCTGCTGTCCATTAAACATTCCAAACTCCGTGCAGCCGGTGTTTTGAGAATCTGAAGGTAGAGGAAATTAAAAATGCCAAAAGATATAAAAATCACAGCGGGAAATATTGAGGTCAAGGCCCAATTGAACGACAGTGCAACGGCGAAATCGATAAGTGAAGCTCTGCCTATAAAGGCCGAGGCCCAGCGATGGGGAGAAGAAATATACTTCCCGATAGGCGTTGAGGCTGAACTCGAAAAAGGTAGTCGCGAAATTGTAGAAGCCGGCGAATTAGGATACTGGCCGAGCGGCGATGCGTTTTGTATGTTCTTTGGCCTGACGCCGGCCTCTGTAGGCGATGAGATTCGAGCGGCCTCGGCGGTGAATATCATAGGCAAAATGAAAGGCGACTGGTCGGGATTGACAAACGTGCGAAGCGGCGCAAGCGTTTTGATTGAGCCAGCATAGCACTCATCGGCAGCGAATGAGCTGGTTGCTGTCGAAGCGGACGTTAGGGACATTCCTTTTCAGGTCATCTACAAAACGTAAACCGTCTTTCCAATAACCCGCGGTCGGTTTCAAATCCGGATTAAAACCTGTGAAATAACGGTTCATATTATCGACCAGAAGCTCCCTGAGATATTTGCTGACCATAGAAGCCAGTGAAACAGGGAAAAACCGCTGGTCAGCACCAACCACAAAATGCAGACGCATCTGTTTGCCATCGGCCTTTAATTCATAGCTGCTGGTCTTCGAACCCTCGCAGAGAATTTTCAATTCCATATCCGGAAACATTCGCTGCAGGTTTCTTCGATAGCGAACCCGCCCCCCCTGCCTATCCACCATAATCTGCAGATAGTCGCCTGCAAAATTATCAAATGCGTTCTTTATAAGCTGTGAGGTAGTGGTAAAAAGGACGCTGGCTTTGTTTTTCACAGAAGAGACCATTTTGTTGTAATATGCAACGTCCAGACAACAGCTTCTAAGCTCCAGCAATTCGATGCCATTTGCGGCGAGGTCCTCTTTCAGCACCGCTGAGGCAATTGCCATATCAGCCGCATCGACCGATATACGATGGTCGGCGATATCCCCGTGCCAGGGATAATCATTTAATCGCTCGATACAGCCCGGAGACAGCAGCGTCAACAGCTCATTCAAAGTGACGGGATTTTTACCAAGGCATCCGAGGCATGCCAAAACAGTTCGTTCGAGATGTTTGATTCCCTTTTGTTTGCTGTAAGCCTTTTTGCTATCGGTAACGAGCAGGCGTCCTGCAAGATGCTTTCGCGTATTAGCGACACTTTTTCTTAAAATCTGCCAGAGGTCGGCTGTCA
>CAYYFT010000199.1:0-3214 GCA_964471015.1 uncultured Pirellulales bacterium
CCCACTTCGCCCAGTGTTCAATTAGTGCATCGCTGGATATTTTTTTCTTCGGTGCGGACTTGAAGAATTTGTAGCTCTTTGTTTTAGCATCAAACATCTCCGTAGCAGCAGGGTCGAGAGCAATCGAGATGTCTTTCCCTGGTTTGTAGCCGGCCTTCTTTATGGCGTTCATAATAACCTCCAGCGCCTCTTCATTGTTCTTTAGCATAGGTGCGAAGCCGCCTTCATCGCCGACCGAAGTGGCATAACCTTTTTTGGCAAGCACGGATTTCAAAGTATGAAACACTTCCGCACCCATCCGTAAGGCCTCGGGGAAACTCTTGGCGCCTGTCGGCATAATCATAAATTCCTGGAAATCGACGTTGTTGTCGGAATGTTTTCCGCCGTTGAGAATATTCATCATCGGAACCGGCAGAATGTTGGCATTACAGCCGCCTAAATACCTGTATAACGGCAGCCCTGCCGATTCCGCCGCCGCCTGCGCCGCCGCTAATGAAACGCCCAATATCGCATTTGCGCCGAGCTTGCTTTTATTCGCCGTCTCGTCTAATTCAATCATCGACGCATCAAGCTCCTCCTGCTGCCCAGCGTCCATACCCAGGACCTCCGGCGCAATTATCTCATTGACGTTCTTCACGGCCCCGGCAACGCCTTTACCCATATACCGTTTGGACCTCGTATCGCGAAGCTCTATCGCCTCGTATGCTCCTGTGCTCGCACCGGATGGCACCGCCGCTCTGCCGGAAGAGCCGTCATCTAACAATATATCAACCTCGACAGTCGGATTGCCCCGGCTGTCGAGTATTTCTCTTGCTGTTACATCAATAATTGTTGTAAACATCTCACGTCCTTTCATTGTTCCCATTTGATATTCGTTGCTCTTGCCAGAGACTACCCGTTTTTACCCGCCACGTCAATACTCTGCTACTTGTTTTTAGAGCTTATAACAAAACTGCCCGTTGCCTTCTGGCACCACCACAGGTGTCATTCCCGCGAAAGCGGGAATCCAGATGTTTTTATTCTTGTCCTCACGAAAGTGGGGAAAAGTCATTTTAGGTTTTGTTGTAGATTTTAAGTTAACTGACTCAATTGCCGCCAAGACTGTCCCAATTTACTTATTGTTTTTGCTTGTCATCCCGACCGGAGCGCAGCGAAGTGGAGGGATCTATTCAAAACTGCACCGCAAAGCACTTCCTTCTCATTTAGCCCACAGCACTGCTGTGGGTTCTCTACTACACCATTCATAATCCAAATCTCCCTATCTGATTAAAACAGCAACCCAAGCCGCTAACATACTCAAGATTGCTATTGCTGCCGCTATCCAATAATTCTTAACGGTTGCCTTAGTCGCGGTTACCGCTATCTCATAGTTTTCGGTTGCAATCCTACACGTCTCAATCATTGATTCGGTTCGCAAAGCATCGTTAATATTGTCGACGAGTTCTGGTATCGATGCCTTACCATGCCCTTTGCTTTTGTTGGTTGTGCTTGCACCAACTTCTTTAGCCAATTCTTCTAAGGAAGTATGCGTATTTTCATACGGGGGCTTACCCGTAATTATATCAGTTAGTTTAAGTCTGTACTTTTGGATTTGGTCGTGTGTCATTATTTTATCCCCTTTCAAAAGTTTTCGCCCCACCATTTTAACGATTGCCTGTTTAGTGGCTAACATTTTTCTCTTTGCCTGCGCCGTGGTTAATTTCGCCTCGTAGGCTTGACATCACATATCGTCCGAAAAAAACCTATTTTACAGGTGTAAAAAGACTTTTTCGCCGGCCTGCTACAGAACACCATAACCGGCCGGCTTTTTGCATTGACAGCGCCTCTGCCAACTGATATAATGGTTTTAGCTTCGGAGGCAACGGTGATAATTGCTGGTTGGGTGATGTTAAGGGGTTCCCCCTGAGGGGGGGCCTTAAAAGAATAACCTCGGCTGGAAAGTAAGCCCGGGTTATTGAATTTCAAGAGGGAAAAACGATGAAAAAGAGTTTCGTTTTGATGATTTTGGGTATCGTCGGGGGCGCCGAGCGCACATCTTTTTTGCGATTGGCAGTTCTTTTGTGTGCTCTGGTTTTCTCACTTGGCGGCTGTACTCTTCTTGAGCAGGGCGGCGAGACTGCAACCGAGGGACATAGAAGGCATCTGCGCAACCTTACTATTAACCAGCAGAGTTTGATGTCCGACATAGACCGTGCTTTGCTCATCGATAAGCCAAGCGGACTCACCGAAAGAAAGATGCCCCCTGAGATAAGTGATTAGCAGTTGCACGGACGAGGGAGCCCAAACGCCTTTTATTGCGTTTGGCAACCTGCAAAGGGATTTGATTTGTGGAAACGCTCATCGACTATTTCAGCCGCGTGGCGAGGTATGATTGGTGGGTTGTTGCTATTGAGCTGTTTCTTATCGGCCTGGTAATTTATTGGGCCGTTGACTTTCTCGAAGGCACTCGCGGAGAAAGGTTGTTCCGCGGCGTTATACTCATCCTCATCACCGGTTTTCTCATCTTAAAGTTGATTGTCGGGCAGTTTGCCTTCGAACGCCTGCAGTATCTCTACAACGGCTTTTTGATTGCCGTCTTGATTATCGCCGTCGCCGCCTTTCAGCCGGAAATCAGAAGAGCGCTTATAAGAATAGGCCGCACCAGGTTTCTGACAAGCTCATCCCAGTTGCTGTCAAGAACCGCAGAAGAGATAGTTACTGCTGTAACTGAACTTGCCGCCGCCAAAACCGGCGCCATTATTGTTATTGAGAAGCGAGTGGCACTGGGAGAATTTATAGAAACCGGCGTCAAAATCGACGCCAGGGTTACGGTTGAATTACTCAAGACCATTTTTCACCCCGGCACCGCCCTCCACGATATGGCCGTTATAGTCCGAGGCGATCGGGCAGTGGCCGCCAGAGTGCAATTGCCGTTGGCTGAAGCCGGCAGCATCGACGGCGTTGAACTCGGCTCCCGGCACCGGGCTGCCATTGGCATAACCACAGGCTCGGACGCCATCTGCTTAGTGGTAAGCGAGGAAACCGGTACCATCTCACTTGCGCAGAATGGAAAGCTGACCAGGGAAATCAGCGAATCTCAGCTGAGAAAGTACCTAATCAGCACGATGGACGAGATGGTGCCGATTGTCGAGAGGTTCTGGAGATTGCCGAAGAAAACCGATAACCGAAAACACAAAGACTTTGTATAGTGCGTGTCCATAGGGACACCAAACAC
>CAYYFT010000200.1:0-3166 GCA_964471015.1 uncultured Pirellulales bacterium
GATGTAAACGATGTAAAAACCAAGACTGATAACCTGCCCGCCGACCCTGCGGATGATTCTGATATAGATACTCAACTTGCAGCAATAAATACCATAATAACCGATGCGAATGGTAATGTAACTTTAATTGCGGCTGATGTCTGCGGATTAGACGGTGCTGCTATGAGAGGGACGGACGATGCAGCCCTGGCGACTCCCGTAGATGCAAACTTTGCTTTGATACTCTCGACCGGTAGTACCGGCCCTTGGACTACAGGTAGCGGTAGCGGTGGGTCGGCCCCGACCGTTGAGGAAATTAGGACAGAGATGGATAACAATTCTGTCGATTTGAACCAGTTGCGGGAAGATGTAAACGACCTCAAAGCAACACGCGGCATTCCGGGAGGTAATTAAATGAGCTGTCCTGCAATAGCTATTCAGGGTCAAAATCTTGTCTTCACTGTCCAGTTCCACGATGGCACAGGGGCGCCTTCTGATGCCACAGGTGGCGTCTCTTATAACATCTACGAGGCCGAGGTCGCTGAAGCCCTATTGACGGGCACAATGGCCAAGCTGGCGGCCCAGACGGGCTTCTACAGCGAGGCTTTAGCCTGCACCATCGCCAACGGTTTCGAGAAATTCAAGTCCTACACTATCCGAATCACCGCTACTGTCGCCGGAGTCGCCGTAACGCAGGTCTTCTCATTTATTTGCCTCGGCTCTGAAGCCGTTGCCGGCTCCGAATCCACCGGCCTGATTTGCACCCTCGCTGACGTCAAGGAGCGGCTCGGCCTCAACGATGAGCACGATGACGTAATTGCTCGCATAATCACTTCTCTCGAAGGCATCTTTAATTCTTATACGAGGCGGACCTTGATTATCACTGAGGCCGATGTTACCGAATATTACACGCCGGTAGGCTCTTACCTGCAGCTTAACCGCTGGCCGATTGTCGGCATAACCTCAATAAAGCAGGCGAGCGATTATGATTTCGACAATGCCGATGCGCTGACGGCTGATACGGATTATCGCTTACTTAACGACGGTAAAAATGGAATCGTCCGTCGGCTGCTTACGGGCTGGCTCGCCTGGCCTGACTCAATTCAGGCCGTCTATCGCGGCGGCTACTGCTCCGCCGGCCAGACTCCGGGCGACGGCGAGTTCGCAATGCCCGCCGATCTGCGTGAGGCCGCAATCGAGCAGGCCTCTTTTATTTTCAAACGAAAAGACGATATAGGCCTCTCCGGCGTGAGTGCGCAGGGTGGCTCTATCAGTAAATTCAGCGCAATGGAATTATTGCCTATGGTCGAGGAAATCCTCAAGCATTACAGGAGGCCCTCCTTATGATAATCAGTGTCCGTCAGTATCTATTTTTTAATCTGTATTTGTCAGTGTGATTTATGATGATTCAGCTTGAATTAGGTCCTGAGTTTCAAAGAACCGTAAGCGGGCTTACCTCGATGGGCAGGGCCGTTCTCGGCGCCTGTTCGGCGGGTCTTGGCAAGGCCGTCAAGTTCGCCGCCGGCAACGTTATTGAAAACTATCTCTCCGGCCAGGCCCTGAAGCGCCGCACCGGCCAGCTTGCAAGAGAGGTCGATGGCTGGATGGCGGCGGAGCTCGAAGGTGTTGTCGGCGTCCCCGAAACCAGCACGGTCTCGACCTATAAATGGCTGCTTGGCGAGGAAGAGAAAACAATCGTCCCCCGCAACGCAAAGTTCCTCACGATTCCCATCGGGGAAAACCTGACCGGCGCCGGCGTGCCGAGGTTCACTTCACCGCGTCAGGTCCCGGACGGCTTTTTCGTCTCGACTAAAGGCCGGCTGTTGTTCGGCACTAAACGCGGCAAGCGAGGCAAATTCCGCCCGCTGTTTACGCTGGTTAAAAGCGTTTTCGTCCAGGGCACGGGAGCCCTTGCTGACGGCGTCCTCGAATCGCAGGACCAGATGACGGATATAATTCAAGAAGAAATCGACAAAGTTTTATGAACTATAAACTACGAACTATGAACTAAGGACTATGAACTAATCATGGCTAACGATGGCGGAATGGTAGCTCGGCTCGAGGCTGCGGTTGTGGAGCGGCTGAAAACGCTTCAAAATGAAGGTGTCGATGTATTCAAAACTGTTGACCACTGGCGTCACCAGATCGGCATCGGTAATTCCGGCATAGCTTCTTTCGAGCGTTTCGCCCCGTTTGCCTTTGTCAAGTGGCGGCCCGAATCCCCGCAGCGGGAGGGCGATTACGACCTTAATCAAAAGCTTACAATCGCCGTTGCAATCGGGCAGATAAACACACAAGACGGCGATGCGAGAATCGGCTCGGCTGATAAAATCGGCATAAGCCTGATGCACTCGCTCGTCGTAAATCTGCTCGACGGCTGGCACCCGGGCGAGGGTTTCACCTGCGACGATTTTCATTATGACGGCGAAAACGAAAATGTTGACTGGCCGAAAATGTGCGGAATCGAAATCTACTTTACGGCCAATTACCTGCATACTGAATAATTTTTTTAATAAGGAGTCCAAATATGGCAACTGTAAATAAGCGTGTTTATCATCCGCAGGCGATGACTATTAACAGCGTCGCTGTCGGCGGCACATTAACTGTCGCAATCCAGGAAGGCTACGAAAATATCGTCCGAAGCTCTCCCGACGGTCTCGGCCCTCTAGTCGTTGACAGGGAGTGCCAGTTCTGCAGGGGAACTATTGTCGTTCAGGACTGGCCTGATGCGATTGCCCTGCTGCTCGGCACAATCGGGACAGCCGTTTTTTACGAGCGCAAATCCGGCGTCGCCGCAGCAACCGGCTACACCGAGCATACGCTCACTAATCCGGTGATCCATTCGATAACTATCAGCATCACCAAAGGCGGCTATGCGACTGTTTCCGCCAATTTCGAATGTAAGGCCGAAGACAAAACAAAGACCATCGCCGATATGCACGCGATGGCCGACAGCCAGGCGGCGCCGACTTACGTCCCTGCTCTTCGCGGCGGCTGGCGTGTAATCTCGACCGCACTTGGTGCACTCAGCGTCTATCATTTGCTCAGTCTGACGTTCACGATAACGTTGATTTTGAAAAAGGCCTGCAATGATGCCGACGTCGCTTACACCTGCGTTGACGCCTGTACCGAGGGCATGAGTGTCAACGGTTCGCTCAGCTTCCAGGATTCCGAGATTACCGCCGCC
>CAYYFT010000201.1:0-3156 GCA_964471015.1 uncultured Pirellulales bacterium
AGGTCGGCAAGAAATTCAACCTTCTGAAAGGCCGGGACTTCCGCGCCTCCGTACAACGGATACGACGGCACAATATTCTGGTAGCGGGTTCCTTTATCATGGGTTTGGATGTAGACGAAGCTGGCATTGGTAAGCGTATCGCCGAGGCAGCCGGTCAGTACGGTGTGGACAATCTCAACGTGCTGTTTTTGACTCCGTTGCCCGGCACGAAACTGTGGGAGCAGATGAAATCGCAGGGGCGCATCGCCCTCGACACGTTCCCTGAAGACTGGAAATATTACACACTAACTTTCCCTGTAGCCCGGTATAAGCATTTGTCTATGGACGGCATCATAAAAGAGATGGTCTCTTGCGACCGCGACTACTATTCCATGCCGCGCATTATGCGCAGGGTGTGGTGCAACTTGTGGCAATGCCGCGAACCGCTGATTACTCTGGTGGGCAATTTCTCATACAGGAGCAATATCCGGCTGGGCGCTGAGGCATACTCCGAATTCAGGCGTCACTGCGGCAGCAGGCACAATAGTGCGAAGGAGTCCAGACGAGAACCCAACCCAGAGGGTGGGGCTAAATATAAAGTGGTCGCAATGAATTGCGGGGGTATTTTAAGAGCGAAGTGCTGCCGGAGACCGCCGAAGCGGAGAACAGATGAACAGTGGAGCAGGTGAGCAGGAGAAAAACAGTATCCCCTTCGAAAACTCAGGGTAAACTCACTTCGGAGGCAGCACAGGCGAGTGAGTAGTTGAAGAAGTTCAATCAAACTTCAGGGGGGCGGAAAGTATATTAGTATATGCATATATACTAATATAGTATTTGAATGCTAATGAATTTTTTGGAGGGGTAAACATCTTTGTGCACAGTGGTGCCGGAGGCCAAGCGCCGATGGCGGAGTTTTGAGTTTTTAGTGTTGAGTTGGTTGTTTACCTAATTGCTGTTGCTTCCGGAGGCCGTGATGAGGAGCGTTAGTATTACGTAGTAGCGAAGCTACGAAGTAAATAGAAACAAGGGCCGAACTGGAGGATGCAACAGCAAATCAATTTTTGATTTACGATTTACGATTTAGGATTTGCGCAGTGTACCTAAGGCACAAGCTGGCGGAGGCCGGGGAAAGGAACAGAAAAGAGAATATCCAATATCGAACACTCAATATCGAATTATGAAGTTGGGATATTGCCACAGGGAATATCAGGGAATTAGTTGATTAGCGAATTAGAGAATTGGTGAATTAGTGTTTGGGTCCCAGACAAAGATATTCTGGGGTCTTCGCCCACCATAAAAACGGCGAGGTAAACTACGCTACGAGGGGCACTCGGGGATGACAAGGTCATTTTCGATTTACTATTTGCGGTTTGACGTTACAATAGGGCGGAGATTAACGCAGGTTAAGGAAAACAAGTGAATAGTAAAGGAGAACGAGAATGCCGGCAAGTATAGCACATATGCTTATCGCACATAAGGCGCTGCAAAAGCTGAAAGGTAAAGGCGTTAAGGAGTTTGCAGAGTTTGCCGAGATGCTCGATGACGGCTCGCGGCGAAACTTTAAGGCATATATGAATCTCGGGAGCCTTGGTCCTGACCTTTACTACTATGCAGAAATAGGCGATAACCTCAAAGATTTGCTTAAAGAAAGATTTGTGCAGGCAAAAGGCGTGACGCCGTGGTCGTATCATCTGCACTCGCAAAGGCCGAATGAGTTTCCGCTGAAACTGGTTGAAATTATGTTCAGCGATGCAATAAGAAAGAATAAAAAGATTAAACTCGAGGATGATGATATCAGGAAGCTGGCATATATAGCCGGCCATCTAACGCATATAGCAGCAGACCAGATAATACATCCGGTGGTGAACAGTGTGGCGGGGCCTTATTACCGCAGGGGGGAAAACCGGAGGAAACATCGTGAGTGTGAGGTTTTTCAGGACTACTTTCTCTACGAAGAGGTGTATCGCCTGGAGGAAAAAATCGGGGCGAAATACGATTTTTTCAAGCAGAAGTTTAATGAGTGGGTTGACTGCATCCCCAGAGTAAGCACGAGGAATACCGAGGACTGGTTCCGCTACTTTCTGCAGCGAGGGTTTGCAGAGACTTACAGCACATTCCCGCAGGAAAAGGAAATTGAGAACTCGGTGGATAATTTGCTGCTGGTATTAAAGACGTGTCAAGTACTGGGGCCGTATAAGAAGGCAGCAAAAGATTATACGAAAAAAGACCGCTCGGGAATGTTTCAAAAATATATAAAAGACGTAAATTATATCAAGCACTACCGGCTGGCAGTGGAACTGGTGGTGATATATCTTATCGCGCTATATGAAGTTTATTTTGTGCTCAATAAAGGAGAAGATTTTACCGAGCAGCACAAGGAGCGTTTCGGTGATATCGTCAGCGATGCTGATTTGTCCTGTCCGCTGAAGCAAGATATACTCGATAAGGCAAGGGCGGCGCTGCAAAGCAAAAAGAGTATGGAACAAACTGTCGAAAAACATCTCCCACCTTTGCTGACCAAAACGAAATTGTTTACCACGAGCGGGATAATTAAAGCCAGAAGCGACAGGGATATCGTAAATGCATAATTTGCGATTTGCCTGCAGGGGGATTAGGTTTTATTAGCACCGGGTGTACTCATCAACTAAACGGAGGATATAAAGAGGATGGTTGACACAAAAGAGGGCAGGTCGTATAGTTGATTCGTTTTTTGGAAGAGTCTGGCGCAAATGCTATTTTTGTCGAGGCGAAAGTTATGGATAACGAAAAAAAGAGAAGCTGGGAAAAACGGCTCGGTGGTGAGCCGGATGAACTTACGGTTGACTTCGTAGAGTCGCTGTCCGTAGATAAGCGGCTTTATAAATATGATATCGTCGGTTCGATTGCTCATTCGCAGATGCTGGCGGAGCAGAAACTGATTACCAAAGAAGAATTTAGGCAGATTAAAGACGGGCTTATCGAAATATCGCAGGCGATTACAGAAGGACGGTTCAAGTTCGATAAAACATACGAAGATATTCATATGGCGATTGAGGCGGCACTGATAAAGAAAATCGGCGAAGCGGGTAAGAAACTTCGTACCGGCAGAAGCCGTAACGACCAGGTTGCTACCGATATTCGGCTCTGGATGCGAGACGAAATTGAGATACTGCAGGCGAAAATAACGCTGCTGCAAAA
>CAYYFT010000202.1:0-3155 GCA_964471015.1 uncultured Pirellulales bacterium
GGACTCTTCGGCCGACTATCAATTGTGTAACCAATCTAACCTTACGAGCAGAAGTCGGAGCAAAGCGACAAGACGAACACCAGTCAACCAAATCATTCACCTCAACGGACAAAGCGGTCGCCAGACGGCGAATATCCTCTCCGCGAGGCATAGGCTTAAAAAGACCTTTCTGCCAGTTTTTAACGGCCGCCGCCGCTTTTTCCTTGTTCAGTCCACCTCCGACAAGCTGGCCAGCCAACTGTTCCGTGCTCATCCGTCGCTGTTCGCAAAGCTCTTTTAACTTATTAGAACTTAACATATTTCGTATCCCGCCTTGCTCCTGGCGCTCTGCTGCTATTTTATTTTCTTGCTCGAATGACCTTTAAAGACCCTCGTCGGTGAAAATTCACCCAGCTTATGTCCAACCATATCCTCTGTAACGAAGACCTTATTAAAAATTTTGCCATTGTGGACCATAAAGGTAAAACCAACGAATTCTGGAATTATGGTGCATCTTCTTGCCCAGGTTTTTATTGGCTCATGCGAGCCCGATTCAACTCGCTTGTTGACCTTGGCAAACAGCTTCTCATCAACATACGGCCCTTTTTTAAGAGATCTTCCCATTAATTTTTCCCAACCTTCAAAATCCTATTTTTTGAGGATTCCTTACCAATTACAGGACCAACTGTCCCTGCCTTTTGTTTCTGCGTCTTCGAATAATCCTTTTATTACTTGGATTTCGTGGATTTCTCGTTTTCCCACCTTTTGCCAGCACACCTGTTGGCGAACAGGGGTCTCGCCCACCGCTTCCTCTACCTTCACCGCCACCCATCGGGTGAGCAACAGGGTTCATCGCCACACCTCTGACATGAGGCCTACGCCCCATATGTCGCTTCCGTCCGGCTTTGCCAAGCTTGACGTTCTGGTAGTCGGGGTTACTCATCCGGCCAATTGTAGCCCGGCATTCTTTGCGAACCATCCGCATTTCACCACTTGGCAACACGATGGTGACCCAATTACCTTCTTTTGCCACAATTTTTGCAGCATTGCCGGCCCCTCTGACTAACTTTCCGCCCCGGCCTGCGGTCATTTCAATATTATGAATCTCAAGACCGCTGGGAATTGCCGCCAGCGGCATCGCATTACCAATCTTAGGCTCACAAGCAGGGCCACTTTCCACCCGGTCGCCCAGCTTCATACCCAGCGGTGCCAATATATATCTTTTTTCACCGTCGGCGTAGTGCAGCAGTGATATGAAACAATTCCTATTAGGGTCGTATTCAATCGTTGCCACTTTTGCAGGAACACCATCCTTATCACGCTTAAAATCGATGAGGCGGTAAATTTTTCTTGCGCCGCCGCCTCTAAACCGTGCGGTAGTAACACCACGATGATTTCTGCCACCGCATCTTTTAATCCGCCTGCAAAGCGACTTCTCAGGCTTAGGTGTCGTTAGCTCGGTATAATCATTTACCGAGCTATTTCGACGTCCAGCACTTGTTGGTTTATAAACTCGAATACCCATTATCGCTCGCTTGTTGCTTTTAGAACAAATCTATGTGATAGTCCGGCTCCAGAAACACAACGGCTTTCTTCCAACTTGCCGTCATACCGAAGCTTCTACCCCTGCGGCGGTATTTGCCTCTGCGATTAGCCGTTCTAACCTTACTTACTTTAACACCGTATATTTTTTCAACAGCGTTTCTTATCTGGGTTTTATTGGCCCTTTTATTTACCTCAAAGGAGTACGCACCTTTTACATTCGCAAAGTGCATTCCCTGCTCCGTAATCAAAGGCCGAATTATTACATTATAGTCATCAAGCATTTGCCGTTAATTCTCACCTGCCTTGTCTGTCTTTAAGAGGGATAAAAATGCCTCACAAGTTATCAGCATTTTGTGGCGGCTGCAGATATCTCCGGCGTTCAATTCAGCCACAGGCATAATAATCACCATGGGGACGTTTCTGGCTGATTTGTACAGATTTTCGTCATAGTCATTAATTGTCACAAGGCAGCTTCGTTCAATCTTTAAATTCCTTAAGACGCTTGCGAAATCTCGGGTTTTGGGCTTATCAAATTTCAGCTCATCAACCACCACAATATCGTTTCTCAAAAGCTTTGCCAAAATTGCCGAGTTTCTGGCTAACCTTCTCTGCTTCTTAGGCATACGTTTGCTGAAATCTCTGACGACCTTGGCAAAGGTAACACCGCCTCCGACACGTTTGCCGGTTCTGATGTTACCAACGCGTGCCCTTCCCGTACCTTTCTGCCTGAAGAGCTTTACACCTGAGCCAGCCACCATACTTCTGCCTTTGGTTGCCGCTGTTCCCACACGTTTGTTGGCGTGGTACATAACGATTGCCTGCTTAAGCAACGGATATCTGACCGAGCTACCAAGAAGCAACTCGTCGACTTTTAAGACATCAACCTCCTGACCATCCCTGTTGTAAACAGACAAATCAATCATTTCTGAATTCCATACTCCAATGTATCAGGCCTTTTTAGCGCTACGTACGAGGCAATAGCCGCCCGGAGGACCTGGTACAGAACCTTTGACCACTAATAAATTTTTCTCTTCATCTATCGCCACTAAGCTATGGTTTTTTGTTGTCACTCTTCGATTACCCATATGTCCCGCCATTTTCTTGCCTTTTTTGAGGCCTGCGCCATGGCCGGCATCGCTGGCGAAACTCCCGATTGAACCCGGCGCTCTATGTTTTCGTTCCGTACCATGCGAGGCGGGGAAGCCGCGAAAACCGTGTCGTTTCATCACTCCGGCAAAACCTTTGCCTTTGCTCGTACTCACAACATCAACATATTTGTCTTCCACAAAGACCGAGACCGTAAGAGAGTCTCCGGCCTTACAGTCCGGTTCGGTATCATTCGGCAGACGCATCTCTTTGACGAATTTCTTTGGCACTGAATTGGCTTTCTGAGCATGTCCAATTTGCGGATTCTTTCTGCGCGACGGTTTTACATCGTTATATCCCAACTGAACAGCGTTGTAGCCGTCTGTATCCACCGTTTTGACCTGCATAACAGTGCAGGGACCGGCTTGTATGACTGTAACGGGCAGCAGTTTGTCCGCCTCGTCATACATCTGAGTCATCCCTACTTTCCTGCCCAGCAACATTGCCATTATCTCGTACCTCGTATCTCAGGCTTTAATCTTCAC
>CAYYFT010000203.1:0-3154 GCA_964471015.1 uncultured Pirellulales bacterium
TCGCCGTCTGCGAGCAGGTCGAAGACCCCAAAACCGCAAAAGGCGTTGTCAAGCGTGACATCGTTCGAATTGTAACCCCTGGCACCCTCACCGACGATATCCTCCTGGATGCCAAGGAGGATAATTTCCTTTGCGCCGTTAATCTCGGGGCAAATGCAAAAGTGGCAATTAGCTGGGTCGATATCTCCACCGGCCATTTCTTTGCTCAGGACATACCCGAAAAAAATCTGCTCGATGAGCTACTGCGGCTGTCGCCAGCCGAGTGCCTTCTGCCCGACCGTCGGGGCGAGCTGTTCGAAGCCGAAACAAGGAAGTTGGCCGCAGACATCGCTCAGCTGACCGGCGCCATCGTAACCGAACGTCCCGCTTGGTATTTCGACCCATACCAGGCAGGGAAACGGCTCTTAAAACATTTCGGCACCGCCACCCTCGAAGGTTTCGGTATCACCGACGGAGACAATAGCCTGATACCTGCCGCCGGCGCCGTCATCGAGTATCTGAACGAAACACAAAAGACCACGCTCAGCCACATCCAGAGCCTGAAAAAAATCAATCGCAAAAATTTCCTGCAAATCGACCAGACTTCTCTGGCAAGTCTCGAAATCCTGCGAACCATTCGCACCGAAAGCAAAAAAGGCTCACTGCTGCACTGCCTCGATGAAACACTCACGCCGATGGGCGGTAGAATGCTAAAAAACTGGCTGTGTATGCCTCTCTGCGACCTCGGCGCAATAGAGCTGCGTCAGGACGCCATCGAAGAGATGATAAATTCCGACACCAAATTAGCTGACATCCGCAAATTGCTTGCCGATATTGCCGACACCGAAAGAATCGCCGCTCGCATCAGCACATTTCGCGCAATCCCCAGGGATTTCGTCGCCCTCGAAGCCACATTACGGCAGGTCCCGCTGCTGCGGGAGCTTCTGCAGCAATTCACCGCCGACTTAGGTCTGCAGTTAGCCAGGAAATGCGACAGTATGGATGAGCTCGCTGATTTGCTCGCCTCCGCTATTGAGCCGCAGTGCCCTTCGCACCTTCGCGACGGCGGCGTGATAAAAAAAGGGTTCAACGAAGAGCTTGACCGCTTACGCTCAATCTCGAAAGATGGACAAAGCTGGCTGCGAAACTATCAGAAAGAACAAGTCCAGCGAACCGGCATCGCAAATCTGAAAATCGGTTACAACAAGGTCTTCGGCTACTATATCGAAATAAGCCACTCAGCAGCAGATAAAGTCCCGCACAACTACGTTAGAAAGCAGACAATCAAAAATGCAGAACGCTACATTACCGATGAACTGAAAGAATACGAAACGCAGGCCTTAAGCGCCGAGGAAAAGGCTCTGTTGTTGGAGCTTAAACTCTTCGAGCAAATCCGCGCCCAGGCCGCTCAGTACATAACCCGGTTGCAAAACCTCGCAGAAACCATCGCACAGTGCGACTGCCTCTCAGCCCTTGCTTATCTGGCCGGACGGCGAAGTTACATCAGGCCGAAAATAACCACCGGCGGCGAGCTGCTCATAAACGAAGGAAAGCACCCCGTCCTCGCTGAAACCCTCGGCGCCGAATTCGTCCCTAACGATATCGAACTTGGCGGAAAAGCCGGTGACGTACTTGTCATCACAGGCCCGAATATGTCAGGAAAAAGCACATACATAAGACAAACCGCCTTGCTGGTCATTATGGCCCAAGCCGGCTCTTTTATCCCCGCCAAAGATGCCCAGCTCGGATTAGTCGATAGAATCTTCACACGCGTCGGCGCTTCCGATGAGCTGGTTCGAGGCCAATCGACCTTTATGGTCGAGATGACCGAGACCGCAAACATTATCAACAACGCCACCGATAAATCCCTCGTAATCCTCGACGAAGTCGGCCGAGGCACAAGCACCTACGACGGCCTCGCCCTCGCCTGGGCAATTACCGAGCATATCGCAAACAAAATAAAATGCAGAACCTTATTTGCTACGCACTATCACGAACTGACCGAATTAGCTGAACTGTTTACGAATGTGAAAAATTGCAACGTCGCCGTCCGCGAATGGGCCGACGAAGTCGTCTTTTTACACAAAATCCTGCCCGGCGGAACCGACAAATCCTATGGCATCCACGTAGCAAAATTAGCAGGCGTCCCTAAACCAATTCTTGAAAGGTCAAAAGAAATCCTCGAAGAATTGGAAAACGCCTTCGTCAAAGAAGCCACCAGCTCACATCTGGCAAAACACAAAACAAAAAAACCCCCGCAGGACATTCTCTTCGTCCAGAAACACAAATCCGTCCTCGACAAACTCTCATTGACGAACGTGGATAACTTAACTCCGATAGACGCTATTAACTTATTAAACCAGATAAAAGAAGAAATGGACAAAAAATGAAGGCCCACTAATGAATCACTTGCGCCGCGCTTCATAATTCGACAGTTGGCATCCCTCATTCGATACTCAAACCGCCACTTTCAGTTCTTGTAATCGGCACCTTTGACTATATAATAAGCCCAATCAATAATTATGGAGACAAGATATGGCTAAATTGGCTAAGCTTGACGACATCGTATCTCTGTGCAAACGGCGGGGTTTTATATTCCAGTCCAGCGAAATCTACGGCGGCTTGGCAAGCTGCTACGACTACGGCCCGTTAGGCGTCGAGCTGAAAAATAATGTCAAAAAAGCCTGGTGGAAGTCGGTCGTGCAGATGCGCGACGATGTGGTAGGGCTGGACTGCAGTATCCTGATGCACCCTTTGGTCTGGAAGGCATCCGGCCACGCCGACAAATTCGCCGACCTGATAGCCGAATGCAAAAAGTGCAATGTAAGAACCCGTGTCGACCACCTTAAAGAAAAAATTGCAGAGCAGGCCGAAGAGCATACCGAACATATCTCAATCGATGCAGCCTTGGCAAAAGTCGGCGATTTAAGCAACAAGGTATGTCCCAACTGCGGGGCAGTCGGGCAATTTACCGAGCCGATGCCGTTTAAGCTGATGTTCGAAACGCAAATGGGGGCAAACATTGACGATTCAATGACGATGCAACTTCGCCCTGAAACCGCTCAGGGAATCTTTGCCAATTTTAGAAACGTCCTCGATACGACCAGGGTCAAAATCCCCTTCGGAATCGCCCAAATCGGCAAAAGCTTCCGCAACGAAGTAACCACTAAGGCTT
>CAYYFT010000204.1:0-3145 GCA_964471015.1 uncultured Pirellulales bacterium
GGAACTGTAACACGAATCCTCGATTATTTCCCGCCCGGCAGGCAGAGCGAAGTCCAGAACCAGCTCTCACTCGGGCTCGCTTACATCATCTGCCAAAAGCTCATACCAAGAAAAGACGGTAAAGGCCGCCTCATCGCAATGGAAATTCTCAACAACAAAAACTACGCCTGTGCAAACCTCATACGGACCGGAAAAATCGAGCAGCTTTATTCACAAATGCAGACAAAAACCAAAGGCGGACCCGATGAAAAAATGATAACTATGGAAAAGCATCTCGCAATGCTCGTAAAAGAAGAAAAAGTCGACCTCCTCGAAGCTCAAAAGTGGGCCAACAATATCACCAGCTTCACCGATATTATAAAGCGGTTTTAACGGCTTTAAAGTATGACAATCAAGTTCTACTGCCCAAACTGTGACGCCATCATTGCCTTTGACAACAAACACTCAGGAAAACGTGCAAGGTGCCTCTCCTGCGGACAGATTTTTATAATCCCTCAAAAAGACAACGAAATACCAAAAAAAATCAAAGCCGAACCTGAACCAAAAGGCGAACCAGTCCCTGGTTTCTACCTCGCCGTATTTATTAAAAGCTGGAAATTATTTTTCGACCCGCAAAACGCAACTTCCCTGGTGTTCGTCATTGCCGTAGTCTGTTTCAAATTCTTTCTCGCAAAAGCCTGTTGTATGAACCACATTTCATTCGTGCTTGTATGGGGTTGGCTGCTTGCGTTTTACCTGAATATTATCTACGAAACGGCCTTTGAAATAGACCAGTTACCTCAGATTCAACTTTCGGACAGCAACTTTTTGGGTCCGACGGCTCTCGTGTGGTACATTATTAAGCCGTTCCTAATTTTCTCATATACAATGTTCATCCTCCAGTTGCCTTTCATCATTGCCCTGGCACTCCTGGAAGACAAAGGCTTGACATACCAGAATATGTGGCAGGCACGAGCTGGCTATAATTTGCTCCTGCTGGCACTGTTTATCTTTGGCTTGTTTTTATTCCCAATGGCGATATTGACCACCGCCGTAGGAAAAGACCTTACCCTCTTAAGGCCGGATTACATTGTAGTGCCGATTCTCAAAGCACCTATATCTTATCTCGTTGTCGTGGCCTTACTTGTCGCCGCTGTTCTTTTGCAAACCCGAACAAAACAGTTCGAAGACCTCGATTTCGCAATAACCGCCGCTGATTTGGCTCTAAACCTCGCCGCTCAGGTAGTTGCGATAATTGCTATGCGCTCAATCGGCTTGTTCTTCCGCCACTACTCCTGTCATCTCCGGTGGTAAGCAACTGCTCTAAAATAATCCCGGCAAAGGACGCCCAAAATCCGGAACCATCAAGGCCTTTTCTCCCTTGCTTTGCCAGTCATATTCCCAATAGGTTTTTTTATCTGATGTGATAGTTACTTTGCCGACCGCTTTATACTCGTTGTCAAGCCATCCCGTTACATATATCGCACCAGTTGCGGTTTTGATTTTGTCGGTCTCTGAATTTGTTTCAAGAATAAGAAATTTGCCCTTTGCTATAAAGTAAAGTCTCCTCGGGTCTTCACCTTCTTCGTCGCTGTAAATTTTTGAAGGGTCAATATTACCTCTAAAGCGCGACCCCACAACCTCCCACATTATCTCAGGGCGGGGTTTGTATACACCTCCCCAATCACCTCTTATCTGACCATCAGTCAAAATATACAGACTTATTCCGCCCCTAACCTCATCATCTTGCACTATTTCGGCCGGAAAACGCAGATTATTCAAAATCTTAGGCTGCCCCTCCTTAGGTTGCTGAACCTCTTTACCAGGCCGAACCAGCCGGAATTCCTCATTCCATGGCATACCTGAACCTGACCCATGAATCAACGCCATTGGGTCTAACCAGATAAGAGTACAAAGTACGACAATAAGAAGAACCATTAGTATAAGAACAACGCCGCTGCGTTCAGCACGTAATACCTTTTCTAATTTCCTTGCCCACATAGCATCTCGCTTTTTGAACCTAATCTGAATACGCTTCACGACATCCGCTTCTCTTTATAACACCAAAATCCAAAATGCCGTCCTCCGGCCGAGGTCTCCTTATTTGTTTACCCCTCTCCGCCACGGCAACGCAACATAAAAACATCATTCCGAGCGCAGCGAAGTCGAGGAATCTATAAAAACAACACCGCGAAGCGTTCTCAATTCCTCTTTTAATCAGCTTTGTTGTCGCTTCGTCTAATCTCCTCGAAAAAAGGCGTCCTTTTTTGCTCTACGGATTCAGCAGCATAAAGATACATCGCAGCAGACCAGCTTTGCCAGTCTTGTCCCTGTGGCGTGCCATCCTGCGCACGGCACCATTCATTAAATCCAAACTCTACATTGGCCTTACGTGCCGGTTGAACAAGTTTGGTCAAAGCAAAAAGTTTTTTTTCAGCAAGCTTGTATTTTTTAGCAGCCACCAAGGCTGCAATATAAAAGCCGCAAACGAAAGGCCAAATCCCACCATTATGATACTCTCCCGGCTGATTGTACTTCTCATAACGTGGCATCCAATCGGGGTCGTCCGGTCTAATGTATGGAAAAAGATTTGGCGGCAAATCAACTGCCAGGTCTTCATTGGCTCTTAAAGCTTCGGATTCCTTTTCTATCCACAGTATCAGCTTCCTTGCTCGCGATGGAGATGCTATGCCGGAAAGGATTGCCAGACTGTTGCCTAAAAGGTCGAAACGCTCACTTCGATACACTTTATATGACCACATAGCATAATAAGGTTTATACCTTAGAACCAGACCTTCGTGAACATGCCGCTGCTGCCTTTCACCTTTGACAGTAAACCTTTCCATAGCCTGCTTAATCTTCAGAGCCTGCTTGTGCTGTCCAAAAAGGCAAAGATAAGTATAAACAATAGTATTAACAAACAGCCCATATCCCAAAACCCACTGTTCGTCACGCCAGTCACTGGTAGGTAACTGTGCTACAAGGCATCGATTTGCCGGACTTTGATATCTCATCCAGTTCAGAGTTCTTCGGACGGCTTCTTCAAGAAAATCTTTCTCTCCTGTAACCATTCGATAAATTCCAACAGCCATAAGAAACAGCGGCGTTGTGTCGCTTGAACCTCTGTCCTGCGGGTCATGAACCAAAGACGGTATATGGCCTAATT
>CAYYFT010000205.1:0-3134 GCA_964471015.1 uncultured Pirellulales bacterium
TGATAGAAAAAGAGCTCAGGTTTCTTGGTGAAACGGTCAATAATCCTGAAAGGCCGTTCGTGGCGATACTGGGTGGGGCAAAGGTTTCCGACAAGATAGGGGTAATTGAGAATCTGTTGGACAAAGTTGACTCCATACTGATTGGTGGTGCGATGGCCTATACATTTTTCAAGGCTGACGGACGGGCAATTGGTAAAAGCCTGTGCGAGGATGGTTTTCTGGATAAGGCGATTGAATTACAGGAGCAGGCTAAAGAGATTGGTTGTGAAATGGTCTTGCCGATTGATACAGTAGTGGCTAAGGAATTTCAGTGGCACGGGCTTCCAGCCCGTGAAAACACGGCCAAGATGGCCGTGCCACACAAGATAGTCAGCGGTAATATCGAAACCGGCTGGCTGGGCCTGGATATTGGCCCGGAGACGAGAAAGCTTTTTGCGGAGAAACTTGCCGGAGTAAAGACAATCGTTTGGAACGGCCCGATGGGAGTTTTTGAGCAGCCGCCTTTCGATGAAGGGACAAAGGCAGTTGCTTTGGCTGTTGCCGAAGCCACGGATAAGGGTGCTCGCAGCATAATCGGCGGCGGCGATAGCGCAAGTGCAGTTGAGAAGCTCGGTCTGGAAGATAGGATTAGCCATATTTCCACCGGCGGCGGGGCTTCACTTGAGTTTTTAGAGGGCAAAAAATTCAAGTGTCTCGAAATCCTCGACGAAAAATAGAATCCAAAAAATAATCAATAGAAATGCGACTACCCAAAACAGGGACAATTGAAATTGCGCCGTCGATACTCAGTTCTGATTTTGCCAGATTAGCCGACGAGATAGCTGAAATTGCCTCGGCTGATGTGAAAATGGTGCATCTGGATATTATGGATGGCCACTTCGTCCCGAATATTACAATCGGCCCGCCGGTAGTCGCAAAACTTCGCAAGTACAGCAGTCTGGTCTTCGACAGTCATTTGATGATAAGCGAGCCGGCTGAATATGCCGAGCGCTTCGTCGAGGCCGGCGTTAATCATATTACATTTCACATTGAGGCGGCTGTTGAGCCGGAGAGGCTTGTTGATAAGATACACGGGTTCGGATGTACTGCGGGGGTATGCCTCAATCCCGATACGCCGGTCGAAGCGGTCGAGGCGATTGCGCCGCTTTGTGATATGGTTCTGGTAATGACGGTTCGGCCGGGCTTCGGTGCACAGAAGTTTATGCCAGAGGCAGCAAAGAAAATTATTAAAGTCAGGGAAATTGTCGGCCCTGATATACGTGTTGAAGTTGATGGCGGGATAGACCCTCAAACCGCGCCGCTTGTAGTTTCCTACGGTGCTGATACTATTGTAGCTGGCAACGCCATATTCTCAAAATCCGACCGTATCACCGCAATAAACGCCCTTCGAGAAGCTACAAAACAAATTCTATAGCAATTCTTGTGGATTTTTGGTAAGATTACGAAATCAAAGATTAAAAATCAAAATGCAAAAAGCAGGAAGATGAGGAAAATTCTGCATTTTACTATGTAATTTTGATGTTTGCATTTTGATATTTGATTTCTTTTTTAGCTATGGCCAAAGCAGCTAAATCCAAGTGGAACGGTTATTCGTTGAAGCCGCGAAAAGAGATGCCCGAAGGGCTTTGGATGCGATGTCCGGCTTGCGAGCATATGCTCTATAAAAGCACCGTCGAGCAGAATCTTAACGTCTGCCCGGAGTGTAATCATCATTTTCGCATTGAGGCTGCGACTCGAATTAGGTATCTCGCTGATGAGGGTTCTTTTCAGGAAGTTTTGAGCGATTTGACAACCGATGACCCGCTAACGTTTAAGTTCAGAGGGACCACTTATAAACAGCGTCTGAAAGACGACGAGAAAAAGAGCGGTGCCAAGGAAGCTATGCGAATCGGCAAGGCCTTTATCAAGGGAAGAGGCGTTATCCTCGGTGTGATGGAACCGAATTTCCTGATGGGCTCGATGGGCTTTGTGGTCGGTGAGAAACTTTGCGCGGCTGTTGATAAGGCGACGGAGGAGAATCTGCCATTGGTGGTGGTTAGCTGCTCCGGCGGAGCAAGGATGCACGAGGGAGTAGTATCACTTGGCCAGATGGCCAAAACTTCTGCAGCGTTAGCTAAATATGATGAAGCCGGCGGGCTTTTCATTTCAGTTCTGACCGACCCGACTACCGGCGGAGTAACAGCGAGCTTTGCTATGTTAGGTGATTGTATAATAGCTGAGCCGGGCGCATTGATTGGCTTTGCCGGGCCTCGTACCATCGCAGAGACCATAAAGGTAGAGCTGCCGGAGGGATTTCAGACAGCCGAGTTTATGCTTGAGCACGGCTTTGTCGATATGATTGTCCACCGCAAAGACCTGCGAAGCGAAATCGCCCGTCTCATCGACTACTGCAAAAAATAATTCATACAGCGTTGTTCGCAGGAAAACGCAGAAAAAAATCTATTCGGTCGGCACAGTTCGTCCTAACCGTCCGGACAGTGCGCCATATACGTCACGATTAAAAGCGGTGTCAAATCCACTGATCCAGCTACCGTAGCCCGCGCCGAGCCATTGCGCTTCCGTTCTTACCTCCAGTTTATTGCACTGCTGTCCGCCCGGAAATTTAACTGTCAGTCGGCCACGATACTGATTATACGTCCCCCCGCTAATTCCATAAGTCCACGCAGTACGAAGATAGCCACTCTCTTTGTCCATCATTTCAATGTCCCAGTTCCGCGCTATCGTATCCACAGTCGTCTGCCACGCTTTATCACAGTCAGTATTCAGGCCTTCGCGCACTTCGATGACTTTCCAGCTGGGACTGCTCTTTACGAACGACGAGGGAAAGGGAGCACAACCAACACAAACAGCTAACGCTACCGCTACCAAAACGATTCTCAGGACTCCATATTTTTCCTTCATTGCAACTTCTCCTTTCTTACTAATTGCAAAAATACCTTGTTATCCCGTCTGTTCTTGGCCAAATTGTAAAACAGTGCCGACCTTTTTGCCAATAAATAATGCCCCCAATATGTAAAAAAGGTTCCTCCGCCTTGGTTTTCTCTTTGTGACAGTTATCTGTGAAAATCCCTCTTTCACTTCCGGCCCAATATCCGTATAATCCTGTATGGAAGTTTTGTTTCGGAGCCGATATG
>CAYYFT010000206.1:0-3126 GCA_964471015.1 uncultured Pirellulales bacterium
ATATCTTCAAGGAAATTCTCGCCCACCAACAAGAATCTGGCCTCGATAGCAACCTGATGTCCAAGCGCCTTGCGCAAATCCTCAAGCAGTCTCCTAATTTGGTCATGGACTTCACGTTTTTGATAAATAATAAGCTTTTTTCGTTCATAAGGCGTTATGGTGCCTTCTCCACCAGCTTCATACCAGCTCTCCGGCTTGATGGTTTGCTGGATAAGCAGGGCCAGATTATCGGCCCGAAGGGCCGCCTCCTCGATGAGCTCATCCCTATCTATTTCCTCTACCTCAAGCTCTTCAGTACCTGCTTCGCCCTCACCGGAGACGGTGATAGCCCCCGTTGGTGCATAGAATTCGGCTGGTCGGCCAATCAAGTCGGTAACGTCATAAACCAGCGTCTCCATTTCGCTCGGAAGTGATTCCGCTGTTGCTATCGTAATTACTCCACCCTCGACAACGAAATTGATATCTACAAATCCGCCCGAAACCGCCTCTAACAAAAGCTCCAATGCCTTTCTGAGTGGAACTGCTGATATCGGATCCATATTTATTGGCGTGGTCTGGTCGATATCAGCATTATCGTATAAATCCCGCCAATTGACGAATGTCCTCAGTGGCGGGTCAACGGAATTCTTTAACACCTCTATCGCTTCACTAAGAGGCATTTCCGGCGTCATCTGTGAAAGGTCCACGATTTCATCCAGTTGTCTATCGACAACTACATTAGCCGGGTCCCGTCCGAATGGCTCGTCTGGTCTGCGAGACGGTTTGGCGATAATTTCCCGCCAATCCTTGGGGTACGTAAGCTCTTCAGCATATGGTATCATGGCCTCATCAGCCCCGACCAAAGTACTAACACGTTCCCTGTCCGATTCTCTCTGCACCTCCAATTGTCTGCGGAAGCTAACCATATCTTCGAGTGTCTGCTTTAGTAACAGAGCCTGGTTGTTTAACGGGTCGATAGCGAGCAAGCTTTCTAACTGACCAAGAGCCTCTACGTAACGCTGCTGGCTCTGATAGGCAACTGCGTTGTCCATCAGCTCGGCAATTCTGTTGCTTCTTTCAGTCTCCATCTGCTCTCTATGCCGGCGTTGTGCCTCTATCGCCTCTAAGCGTTTCTGTTCCTGCAACTGCCGAGTCCTCTTGTCCTGTTCCTGGGCTATTTTCTCGGCCAGCTGCTTCAACTCACCGCTGTATTGTCTGAAAAGCTCGCCTCCGAGGTTTAGTTGGTATTCATTCACAATCCGGCTGGCTCTCTCTACTTCTTCTTTTGCCCTATCGAATTCATCCTGGCTCACACAATTTTGTACTTTAGCCACAGCATCGTTAACAACTGCTCTTGTGTGGCTTCGCCGGATATTTCTTTTACGATTAATCACTTCGATGTAGGCACCTTCAACTGCTGTCGGCTCGGGCGCTTCTTGTTCAGGAGCAGCAGCAACAACCTCGTTTGGTTCCTGAACTACCTGCTGCTCAGCAACTTCGTTAGGTTCGGCCTCAACACCGAGTAATTCCCTTGTAATATCTTCAATAAGCGCAGTTAGTTTCTCGCGCTCAGCAGCAGTTAAATATCCCTGGTAGTCCTGTGCCCGAAGGAACGATTGTTTTGCGGCTTTGAAGTAACCTCTTTTGTATTGTTCTGCGCCAATCTGAATCCACCTTTGAGCTACCTGGCGGACTATATTCTCTTTATCAGCCTCACTTGGCTGGGATGGAGCCACCTCCGACAGAGCTGTTGTCAGTAGCAAGAGGGATGCCAAAATGACTAACAGAGGCTTTCGGCCAGAAGATTCAATCAGAAATCTTATCTTGTCCAAAATTAACCTCCTCCTAATGAAAAACACCCTCCTTGGCAGGAACTTTTTCAAAAATTAACTTAACACAATATCTGTAACTACAACCACCTACTTTAGATTGTTGGTAAACTTACGGTAATCATTTTACAAAACTACCCGTTTCTTTGCAAGAGAAAAATTTGACTATGGGCGTTTGCCCGATAATATCTAACTTTAAATTTTGAAATTCTGGTAAAATGGGAAAATAGTTTGGTAAAATGGGGGAAATAATCGACTAAGAAACCGGTTTTTTGCCGTAACAAGACCTTTGGAAAGAAGCTATACAAAATATAGCTATCCAAAACAAGCATAAAGCATATGAGACCAAAACCCCTGATATTAGCCATTGAAACGTCCGGCAGGATAGGCTCGGTCGCAATAGCAGTCGGAGAACAAATGCTCAGCGAAGCTCACTTTTCCGGCCCGATGAGACACAGCGCAGAGATTTTCCCTACTGTTCACAGAATGCTGGATAGTTTCAGCCGAAAGCCCAAAGAAATCGAGCATATTTATATCTCAGCTGGTCCCGGCAGCTTCACCGGCCTGCGTATAGCGGTAGCTTTAGCAAAAACAATGCACTTAGCAAACGCTGCAAAAATCATCGCGGTCGATACCCTGGATGTAATCGCCGCTAATGCAACTGATTACATAAAGGAAGAAAAAGCCAAAAGCCTAACTAAAATCGCTACAATTCTCGACGCTAAACGCAGCCAATTCTTCGTCGCAGCATACCAATGGGACACCACGTGGGGTATCCCACTGTGGAATAAACAAGCCCGGTGGAAAAGATTGATGCCTGATTGTCTGATGACGGCTCGGCAATTCCTCGAAAATTTCGCCGGCAATTCCCAACCTGTTTGGCTGCTCGGCGAAGGTCTGGTATATCATAAAGATAAATTCAAGGGCGATGGTATTTGCTTTTTAAATGAGCGATACTGGAACCCGCGAGCCGAAAAGGTCTATATGCTCGGGTGGCAAAAAGCCCTGGCAGGGCAATTCGCTGACCCCTTAACACTACAGCCTGCCTATCTACGCAGGCCTGATATTAAGGGAAAAAGGGGTGCAAAACAAAAGTCAAGCACCGGAGGTAAGGATTAGGAAAAAAGAAACCAAAAGGTAAAATCACGAGTATTTTTTTACTTTGACCTCCTCCCAATTGCTGCGTCGGAAAATGCGTTTGCTTGTCTAAAAGCTCTCGATATGACCTATAAACAATATTTTAACGTTTACGAGTTTACGCTTGGTTTCAGCTGCCCTTGTTAAAATGCACAAAATAGGCTATGAATTTTCTATTTTT
>CAYYFT010000207.1:0-3118 GCA_964471015.1 uncultured Pirellulales bacterium
ACAATCGTATCGCAAATAGGAAATGATGTTATTGTCGAAGTGGGCCTGAAAAGCGAAGGGGTTGTCGATGCGAGTGAATTTGAGAGTCCTGATGAGGTATCGCCAGGCAAAGAGATTGAAGTTCTGCTTGAAGATACAGACTCTGAAGGCGGGCTTATACTGCTGAGCAAACGCAAGGCCGACCGCATCAGAGGCTGGGAGGTAATTGTCGACACAAAGAAAGAAGGGGATGTTGTTAGCGGTAGGGTTATAAGACGCATCAAGGGTGGCTTGCTTATTGATATTGGCGTACCAGTGTTCTTGCCGGCTTCGCAGGTTGATATTAGAAAACCTGGTGATATCAGTAGGTTCATTGGCAAGGAGGTGAAATGCAAAATTCTCAAGATTGATATTGAAGGCCGAAACATTGTCGTATCAAGACGTAAACTTATCGAAGAAGAACGCAAGAGCAGCAAGGAAAAGGTTCTGGCAGAGATAGAGGTCGGTCAGTTGCGAAAAGGTGTGGTGAAAAACATAGCTGACTTTGGTGTGTTCGTAGATTTGGGCGGCGTGGATGGACTGCTGCATATTTCTGATTTGAGCTGGGGCAGGATATCACATCCGTCAGAAGTGGTTCAGCTTGATCAGGAAATCGAATCTGTTGTTATTGGTGTTGATAAGGAAAATGAGAGGATTTCCTTAGGTCTGAAACAGAAAACATCCAGTCCCTGGGAAAATGTTGAAGAACGTTATCCAGTCGGAGCAAGGGTAAAGGGAAAGGTAGTAAATGTGATGAATTATGGCGCCTTTATCCGCCTTGAAGATGGAATTGAAGGGCTGGTACATATTAGTGAGATGAGCTGGACCAAACGCCTGACTCATCCCTGCGAGATGCTCAATTTGGGTGACGAAATCGAGGTGGTTGTGTTGAATGTTAACAAGCAGAAACAGGAAATCTCGTTGGGCCTGAAGCAGACTGAAACCAATCCCTGGACGATTGCTTCGCAGAAATATCCTGCTGGAACTATTGTTACTGCCGTTGTACGCAGTCTGACTAATTTCGGAGCATTTGTGGAGATAGAAAAGGGTATTGATGGGATGATACACGTTTCGGATCTGAGTTGGACAAAGAAATATAGCCATCCCAGTGAGACCTTACAAAAGGGTCAGGAAATAAAATGCGTTGTTCTGGAAGTCGATGAGGAGAAGCGGCGAGTATCTCTGGGAATAAAGCAGATGACCGAAGATCCTTGGATTCGTGCGATTCCTGAGAAGTATATTCCGGGTCAAATTATTAAAGGCATAGTGACGAAGCTTACTAATTTTGGTGCATTTGTCGAACTTGAACCCGATTTGGAGGGGCTGTTGCACATTTCTGAACTTGCCGACCATAAAATCGAGAAAACCCAGGATATTGTTAAGTTAGGCGAAGAGATTGAGGTTAAGATTCTAAGAGTTGACACTGAGGCGCGTAAAATCGGTTTGAGTTTACGAAGAGTGCAGTGGGCCGCTGAAGAACAAGCGTCCGAGTCTGCCCAGACGCCAACCCCAGTGGATGTTCAGACCACTCTTTCTGATGTTAATATAAGCCAGGCTGCAGAACCACAAGAGAAAACAGGTAAGTCTGAACAGGTTATCTCTGGGCCGAGCCAACCAAATAAGCAAAACATTGAAACAGTTGAGCTTGAGGCCAGCGATGCTGGACAGGCGAAGGAAACAGAAGTAACTGAACAGGCTGAGGCTGAGCAAAATAGCGAATTGGCGGATGATCAGGCCGGTGGCGACAGTAGTGCAGAGGAGAAGGCCGATAATTAAAGCTTGACAGCCGGTATCGGCCAGCCACATTTAATCGGCTAAACCTGTGGGTATATTTGGCCGATACCTCAGACAGATTTAGAACCAATCACCCTGTAAGATTGGTAGAGTCAAAACCAAATTTAACCTTATAGCTGGAGTCGAAAGACTTTTTTGGGCTGGGTGGGAGCGAACTATAGCATTTGATATCACTATAAAAGAATATCTGAAGGAGATCGACGAGGCGTCGCTGCTGACAGTGGAACAGGAGCGTTCGTTAGGCAAATTAGTCGTTGAGGAAAATGATCCGAGGGCCAGAGAACAGTTGGTGCGAAGCAATCTGCGGCTGGTCGTTAATATCGCAAAAAGATATGCAGGCCGAGGCATGAGTCTTGGTGACTTGATTGAGGAGGGCAATCTCGGCCTTATAAAAGCTGTTGATTACTTTGACCCTGACCATGGAACCCGCTTCAGCACTTATGCGGCGTGGTGGATAAAACAGAGCATCAAACGTGCGTTATTGGCCAACGTTCAGCCGGTGCATATCCCCACTTATATGGTTGCGCTGATGAATCAATGGCGGCATACTATGGCGGAGCTGGAAAGCAGGCTTGGCAGGACGCCGGACGTCGAAGAGATGGCAGAGATAATGCACCTGCCGCTGCGGAAGGCAAAAATCATACATCATGTTGTCAAAATCCTTAGCTCTGTGAAGGATACCTCCGACAGTAACGGCATGGATGACAATCAAACAATCGAGGAAACTTTGCAGGACCAAAATGCTGGTAAGCCGGAGGATACATTGGTTGCCGATGAAGAACAGACAAAGGTCTTGGGGTTGCTCAATGAAATCGAACCCAGGGAGGCCGATGTTTTGAGGTCGCATTACGGGCTGGATGGACGCAAGCCGATGACACTAAAGCAGATAGGCAAGAGGTTAGACCTGACACGAGAGAGAATTCGCCAGATTCAGCGCAGCGCTCTTACCAAGCTTTATGAGTATATGAATGAAGAGTAACAATACCAGGGATGGGAGATAAATGGCGACCGAGGGAATTAATCTGGAAAGATACATCCGCAGCGTACCCGATTGGCCGAAGAAGGGGATTTTATTTCGCGATATCACGCCATTATTAGCTGACCCAAAGGCATTTGCAGCAGCGATAGACGCTTTGTGCGCCGGGAAACAATCGGCGGACATCGAGTATGTTGCCGCCGTTGAGGCCAGAGGCTTTATATTCGGAGCAGCGGTAGCGAGAAAACTCAATGTTGGCTTTGTGCCAATACGCAAAAAGGGCAAACTGCCATTTAAGACCGAAAGTGTTACCTACGACTTGGAATATGG
>CAYYFT010000208.1:0-3089 GCA_964471015.1 uncultured Pirellulales bacterium
GGCAAACGGTCGTAAAATAACAGGCGTATAATTCTCGGGACCGCAATATAGAAATTTACAGTAGATACCCAATCGTGGCCGTCCGGCTCGAAATTACGTTTAAATTCGCTTACATCGCACCAGCTCTGGAAATTGTAGTTGGAGTATGAGCCCTGCTCGAAAGAGACTACCTCAGCAATCTCGCGAAAGAGCAAAGAGAACGCCCGTCTGGCGCCGACTATGCGGATAGCCATATAATGCTTGTTCAGGACAAGGACGTTACAGTCCAGACCCGGTTTAAACTCCGAAGCACTCATAATCACCACTCACCGTGTAATTTATACCACATAAATAGCAAAAAGTCGTATAAGTTGCAAGTAAAAAGTTTATGGGTAATTGTGCAGGGGGGACAGGAATAGATTCCTGCTCCTTCAGCTATACTCAGTCATAGGGACTCCGCCGTTAGGCGTCCCTACCGTAAGGCATCCCTTATGGGACAAGCGAACTAACGGAGGACAAGTCCGCCTTGCGTATGGCGGACAAGAAGCGGGTAACAGTTCCTATTCGGTTTCAGCGGTTTCTTCGCCTTCCGAGGTTTCTTCGCCTTCCGAGGTTTCTTCGCTTTCAGCGGTTTCTTCGCTTTCCGAAGCTGGTTCGCTTTTCGGAGCTGCTTTGGCTTTCGGAGCTGCTTTTGGAACTACATTCTCGGCCCGTAGGCCTTTCTCGCCCTCGACGATATCAAAACTGACCGAATCACCTTCCACAAGAGTCTTGTATCCATCGCCTGAAACGCTTGAGTAGTGGACAAAAATATCAGCCCCATCCTCAGTAGAGATGAAGCCATAACCCTTCCTTGTGTTGAACCACTTAACTGTTCCCTCTGCCATAAAATACTCCTTCTTGACAACTCTGCTACAATAAAACCATCCTATATGCGTTCCACAAAAAGCCTGCGTTTTAAACCGGTCGCTCTTTTGTGGAACCGCGACTTTTTATTCAAATCAGATATTTTTTTCAGCCGATTTTGCAGCAGGTGCGGAAAGATTCTCCTTCATCAGCCGGCCCATTTTAAATTTAACAGTTCTCTTGGGAGGCACCTTAACTCTTTCGAGAGTTTTTGGATTCTGCGCAATTCTGGCGGCTCTTATTCTGGTCTCGAAGACGCCGAAGTCCCGGAACTCTAAACGATTATTATTACTCAATTCTGCTATTATCTCGTCAAGAAACGCCTGAGTTATGCGTTTGACCAGAACTCTTTTAGCCTGCGTACGTTCTGCAATTCTATCGATAAGTTCTCTCTTTGTAACTGTTGACATATGCTACCTCATTTCAAGAAAAGGCGATTGGTGGATTGAATTCCGCCCCCTATGGGGACAAATTGTCCCGGGATGGCTATGTGGCAAGTTAACATTGATTTCCCAACGGTTCATTACGCACCTCTGCACAGTTTCAGGCTGATTACCACCGGCTCTGATTTTTAGTTACAACCGCAAAACCAGCCGGCAAAAAGCAGACGCCGGAACACCACAACTTACTATATTGCAAAGACTTCTATACAGCAAGCAATTTTTATCCAAAAATTTTTCAACTTTCTGAAAAAATCGGATATTTCAAAAAGAACAGGCAGGAGAACCTAAGCCGGTTCACACTGCTGCCGATATTCAAACTCAGCATCAAATTTGGAAAACAGAGAGTCGGCAAGACGATCCCGTCCGCAAGGCAATTGGCCATAAGCTCTTTATTTCCAAGATGTTACATAAAGCAATCCTTGTTTAATTTTGTCGGATGCCCGAAGACTACACTTCTGTATTGTATTTGCAGGTTCGCCTCGGCAGCAGGGAAAGGCTGGCATTTACGCTTTTTTGTGCCGTTTAAGAGGGTTGATTTATGATTTTGGCGGGTGTTTTTGCCCTGCAATAATTTGCAAAATAGCTCTGAGAGGAAATAGTTTATTGACCGAACAGGGACTTATCGGCATAATTAGCTTTTTTATATTTGCCGAGGCAGCATTTATGTCTGTAAGCAAAAGCCAGAGGAACGGTTCACAAAAAAAAGAATATGAAAGCGGCAAAGCGGCTGAAATCGCCAATACGTTCGAATGGCTGATAACGGCTTTTATACTGGCCTTTCTCGTTAGGGCATTTATATTAGAGGCGTTCCGGATTCCCACCGGCAGTATGGCAGAGACGCTTAAAGGAGACCATTTTCGGCTTTGTTGCCAACAATGCGGCTACAAGTATGACTGTGGTTCCGAGATGACAAGATATAGATTGGGCAGGAATGCTGTTGCTGCTGGTAATGTCAGGTCTCCTATTTCCCGCTGCCCAAGCTGCGGCTATTATGATTCAGCCGGCAGAGCAATCCCCATATCCAACGGCGACCGGATACTTGTTCTAAAGTGCATCTATCAGTTTTTCGAGCCTAATCGCTGGGATGTAATAGTATTCAAGAATCCGCTTAATCCTCCGGAGAATTACATTAAACGGTTGATTGGCCGACCTGGAGAGACTGTTGAGATAATCGATGGCGACATTTACATTGATGGCCAAATCAGCCAAAAACCTGCTAAAGTCCAGGAAGAATTGTGGATGCCTGTGTACGATAACGGCTACCAGCCAGTCCGGCCGCGAGAAGGTTCGTTTAACGGACACCCATGGCAGCAGCCATTGAGGAACGTTGCAGAGTCGAAATGGAGACTCGACAAAACTGACCCTACCAAGTTCCAGTTAGACAGCCCTGCCGATGAAACAAGCTCGTTAATTTACGACACCTCACTCGGCAATGATTTCAGGGCCGCCTATGCTTACGATAGTGTTAGGGACTATAGGCATATGCCGTATTGCAGTGACCTGATGGTACGTTTCTATGCACAATCAATTGCCCCGCAGGGCCGTGTCGGCATAGCTGTGAGCAAATATCAAACCGTATATAAGGCCTGGATTGATTTTGCCGGCGATATGATCATCGCAAAGGTTTCGGGAGGTAAAGAAACCATATTAGATAGTAAAGTAATCGACCCATCAGCTATGAGCAAACCTACCCTGGTCGAATTTGCCAATGTTGACCATCAATTGATTTTTCAATTCGGCACCGACAAATTAACTTATGAT
>CAYYFT010000209.1:0-3084 GCA_964471015.1 uncultured Pirellulales bacterium
CGAGCTCCCTGATGTAAACTGAGCCGTTAATGTTAAAATCAACCGATTCGGTTGTAATTTTAGTGTTAGTCAGCTCAGCAATCTGCTCAAGAGCGATTTCGCACAGGACCTCGCCTGTTAGTATAAAAGCAAGCCATAGACAAAATAGACAAAAGGCCAGAATCAGACCTTTGACAGGCCAAGAAAGAAAAATTCTTTTGTTGTTTCCGGCTTTAGCGGATTCGTTTGAGTTTACCGGCATTTTCTACGGCATTTAACGTATAGCGTATAGTTTCGAGTTTTTAGTTCCCCTGCTTATATCGTCTTTTTTATTGCTTTGTCTGCAATATCCCTCCGGCAATAAGCTCCGTCGAACTCTATTTTATCTACGGCCCTATATGCTTTTGCCTTTGCGTCCTCTATAGTCTGCCCCATAGCGGTTACACCGAGCACTCTGCCGCCATTAGTAACGAGACTTGCATTTTTGGCAGCGGTGCCTGCGTGGAATACGACAACATCCCCGAGTTTTTCGGCCTGAGCTATACCGGTTATTATTTTCCCCTTTTCATACTCTCCTGGATAACCGCCCGAAGCCATGACTACACAAACGGATGGTCTGGCATCCCACTCGAGTGTAACCTCATCCAGCCTGCCGTCGCAAACCGCCAGCATAATCTCCAGCAAATCGCTTTTCAGTCGCATTAGAATCGGCTGAGTTTCCGGGTCCCCGAAGCGGACGTTAAATTCGAGCGCTCTCGGCCCACCAGCAGTAATCATAAGCCCCGCATACAGTACGCCTTTATACGGCGTGCCGTTGCGATTCATACCATCTACCACCGGCACGAGAATTTCTCGTGTGATTTTGTCCATCAACGCCTCAGTAACGACCGGTGCGGGGCTGTAGGCCCCCATCCCGCCGGTATTTGGCCCGGTGTCACCATCGCCGATGGGCTTGTGGTCCTGGGATGACTCCATAACGTAGATATTTCTGCCATCCACGAAAGCCAGTATTGAAGCCTCTTCGCCGAGCAGTTTGTCTTCGACTACGATTTTGTCGCCTGCCGAGCCGAATATTCTGTCGCACATTATTTTTTCAGCCGCCAAAATACCATCGGCAGGGTCGTCACAGACAAAAACACCTTTGCCCTTTGCAAGACCCGCTGCTTTTATCACTACCGGTTCGTCCCTGCTTGCGATGTAGGTTTTGGCGTCGTCAAATCTCTCAAAGACCTGCCCCTCTGCGCTGGAGATGGCACTGGAGCGCATCAGTTGCTTTGCAAATGCTTTATCCGCTTCGAGTTGTGCGGCACCTGCGCTGGGGCCGAAGGCCTTTATGCCGGCAGCTTCGAAGGCATCAACCACTCCTGCTGCGAGCGGGTCTTCCGGTCCAACTACCACAAGAGCTATATTGTTCTGCCTGGCAAAGTCCAGAAGCTTGTCGGTGTCATTGACGCCGATAGGGATATTTTTCCCACATTGGGCTGTGCCGGGGTTGCCCGGAGCGATATAAAGTTTGCCTAATTTTTTCGATTGAGCCAGTTTCCAGGCGATAGCGTGCTCGCGTCCACCACTGCCGATTAACAGTACATCCATAAAACAACCTCAAATTAGACCACTATTAGCGTTAGTAAAGGAAATGTCAATCTATCAAAGGCAGATGTTTTGCTCAAGTTGATTATTGATAATTGATGATATTGGTGGTATCTTGTTGTCAGTTTAATTTACCCAGCCCCTCGGCCAGCCCTTCGGAAGGGCGGGCCTCAGAGGGGCGGGGTTAAGGAAGTTGAGTCGTGGAATTATCCTGGCCGCTGATATTCAAGATAGGGGTGTCTCTTGCGGGCGTTCTTACAGGTGTAAGTATGTTCTCAGACCTTTCCTGGGCTACGAAACTGAAGCTGGCCGCTACCTTGCTGCTCGGCATTATCCTGATAGGTTTAGGGACAGCAGTTGAGCCGTTCGGGGTTATGTCTGTGCTCCACAGGACGCCTGACGGCGCTGCCTTTGGCGGCGTAATAACTCTGGGGGGTTTGGCAGTTTTAGCCGGTTTTATTGGCTATTTTCTTTCCTGGCCTAACGGGCGAGAAATCGGCATCTTGGCGGTACCCTCAGGACTTGCTGTCTGGGCGGTGCGCTGTGGCAATATGGCAGAGCTTATGCAGCTTAATCCGACCCTCGCCCAGCGCCAGGGGCTGTTTGCAGCACTTAAATGGGAGCCGATTTTCTGGCTGGCTATCGTGGCCGCCGGTTTTGGCGGCGTGCTTGCCGGGCAAAAAATCGTGACCCGTCGCTTGGCCCTTGTGACCCGAGCGACGAGCGGCAAGCAACGAGCGACGAATGCGATAATTGCTGTGGTCGGCTCGGTCTTCATAGCTCAATTCTGTATCGGGATATTTGCTCGGGACGTCAGGATACCCGACCCCATGTTAGGTTCGGTTATGGCTCAGCCGGCTATCGGCCAAATCGTTTTTGCCGTGTTAGTTTCGTTTGGAATAGCAGCTTTTCTTGTTAAGAAATTTCTCAACGTTAGCTATATCTGGCCAATGGCGGCTTCGGCTTTGGTGACCGGATTTGCCGTCATTACTTACGTCAAGCAGGATACCTTACAGCATCTTGTCGAGCGCTACCCGCCGGTCTTTTTCTCTAATGTGGTTACTTCCATATTGCCGGTGCAGATGGTAGCTTTCGGCGCATTAGGCTCAATTGCCGGCTACTGGCTGGCTGTCCGCGTAAACTTCCGGCGGGAACACCACCGTCAGGCGTCCTGCGGACTATAAAGAAGGCAAATTGAGATTTAATCCATCTTTTTTCAAGCTGCATCTTTGCGGTAAGTGTGTATCTTCTATATGGTTACACACACGCAGTCCTATAACTAATCCTCGTTACCTAAACAAAAGCAAAAATGGTTATTTTAGGCCTTGGAATTAGCCGAAAATACAGGTGCGCCCCCGTGTTTCGTTACTGGTGATTGGTAAGTGGTAATTATTTAACCATTCAACCAATCAGCTGGGTGAACAGATGGCTGGCTTTCTTCGTAAAATATAGTAAGACCGGCCGACAAAAGGAGTTGAAAATGTTGGTTCTAAGCAGACAAAAAGATGAGTCGAT
>CAYYFT010000210.1:0-3045 GCA_964471015.1 uncultured Pirellulales bacterium
TTGAGACGGGTATAAACGGTGATGCAGAAGAGAGAAGGAGCTTTGTTATTTCTGCGATAAAGCGAATGCTGGCGGAGGGTAAGTTTCGTGGACGAAATGTTGTCTCGTGTTTGCCAAATGACGGATTGAAAATAACGAGTCTGCGATTGGCCGAGACGGAAACAGACGAAATCGAGCAGGCATTGAGAAAAGAAGCCGGCCATCGCTTCGGATTGGACCCCGAGAGGGACGTAATCGACTACTTAGTTGCCGGGAATGTTCAGGATGGCGAGAGAAGTAAGAATGAATTGATAGTGTTTGCTGCAGCCGATGAAACAATAAGAAGCCATATTGCGATGCTTGAGGAGGCACAGCTCAGGCCGGTAGCCATAGATGCGGTTCCATGTGCATTGTTCAGGAGTTTTGAAAGGTTGTTGCGGCGTGAGGAGGATAGAGAACAAACGGTTGTTTTTGTGGATGTTGGAAGCCAGTTTACTACCGTGGTGTTTGGCTGTGGAGGAGAAATTAAATTTACCAAGCAGATACCGATTGGCGGGGAAAAGTTTAATCGTGAAATTGCATCGAAATTAGGTCTCAGCATCGACGAAGCTGAGATACTACGAGAGAAGCTGCGGACGGAAAGCACGATAAGGGCAGAAACAGGCCTTGGTGTGCTGGAGTCAAACCCGACGTGGCAGAGCAGCCAGGTTCCGATTCGGCAAGAAGGGCAAAATGGGAATGGACATTCGGCAGAGGACATTCAGCTGCCCGGCTACGGCCCGGGGCTTCGCCGGGACGAGAGATCATTCGAAGCGCTCTGTCGAAGCCCTCTCGACATATCGACTCGACAGGTAATAGTTGATGCAATAAGTGCAGCCGCTAAGGAGCTGGCAAGAGAGATATCGCTGTGTTTAAGATATTATACAGTGACATTCAGGGGCAAGCGTGTTGAGCGAGCAGTTCTTTCCGGAGGGGAAGGGAACGAGAAAATTTTACTTAATGTTTTGAGGCGACACCTAGCTGTTGAGATTGAGGTTGCTCAGCCATTGAGAGGCTTAGATATGACGAATGTAAATTTTGATAGTGACAGGCGAGGTTTACTTTGTGAGTGGGCGGTAGCAGTGGGACTTAGTCTTAAGGGCTGGGGTAAGGACTGCAATAATTATGAAGGAAATTGATTTTCTTCCAACATGGTATAAGAGAGGCAGACGGCGGCAGATTGGTCATCGCACAAAATATGTCAACCTGGTCGGTATATTCGTGGTTATGACGGTGTGGAATTTTATTGCCACGCATTTGCTTGCAAAAGCCACAGCGAAGCTTGCTCAGGCAGAATTGAAATCGGCGAGAAACCTATATGTTATAGTCACAGGTATTGTTGCGGGTAGTTTATTCGCAGAGGGCTTCGCCAGGTGGTATTACTCGAGTGCCGAAGCTGGTTTGCGTTCTGCCGGTTATGTTTTTGTTTGGCCGGTGTGCTACTTTGCTGCGGCTGCGGGCGTGGTTTGGTTTGGCTGGCATTGGCTAAGACTGGTTAGGGGCATCACGTCCCTAACCCAACAGCTCGGAGAAAAGCAATCAAGTCGTATCAAACCAGGCAATAACAAAATAGTAATTGAACTGAGCGAAGTGATCAATAAACGTTTTGATGGTAACAGAAGTTATATAGAAGAACTCGAAGAGCAAATCAAGGATTTGCAACTTAAGATTCAACTGCTGCGAAGAGAAAAAAGAAACACTGATGCGATTATATACAGTATCCGCGATGCTGTTATCGTTATTGATGAATTTGACAAGCTGTTGATGGCAAATGATGCGGCCGGTAAACTTTTTAATTTCGATTATAAAAGTTCACAGCACAAACCTATCAGCGAGCTTGTCAGCAGTGAAAAAACGAAAACAGGTGAAAATGAATTTGTAGATTTTCTATGTCAAAGCAGACAAAGTAAGGTGCGACATACAAGACGCGAAATTGATTTTTCAAACGAGGAAGGGGCAAAAACTTTCGACTGCATTGTTTCGTGTGTTTACGGCGAGGGAAAGCGTGTTTGCGGGGTTGTTGCAGTGCTGCACGATATTACACGTGAGAAAGAAATATCACAGATGAAAAGCGATTTTGTAAATCACGTTTCGCACGAATTAAAAGCTCCCCTTGCTTCCATCAGCGCCTATTCTGAAATGCTGGTAGATGGCGAGGCGGACGACGAACAGACAAGAAAAGAATTTTATTCCGTGATTCAAAATCAAGCGAAAAGGCTGAATCGGCTGATTGAAGATATACTGAATACTTCTCGCATAGAATCGGGTCTGATAAAGGTAGAAAAGAGCCCTGTCAGCCTGACAATACTAATAGAAGAACAGTTGCAAATGATAAGAAGCTACGCCGAAGAGAAGAATATCAAGATTATTGGACAAAATCCGATTGTTTTCAACCAAGTGTATGTGGATAAGGATATGATTTCACAGGCTGTCGTTAATCTGCTCAGTAACGCAGTTAAGTATACTCCCTGCGGAGGCTCGATAAAAATTGAAACCGAGGTTGACGAAATCACAGGGCTGGCACGAGTTAGTGTAACTGATACGGGAGTTGGGATTCCTGAAGATGAAATCGAACATGTCTTTGATAAGTTTTACAGGGTTGGTACAAATGAGAAACAAGCGAAAGGGACAGGGTTGGGACTTAACCTTGTTAAACAAATAGTTGAAAAAGTTCATAATGGCCGGGTATTCGTTACAAGTAAACCCGGCGCAGGCAGCACATTCGGCTTTGAGCTGCCTTTGACGACCGCAGGTGTAGTGGGAGTGTGAAGCATATCTTGCTTGAGATACGAAGAACTTTTTTGGAGACAGGGTAATGGCGGAAAGAAAGGTTTTAGTTGCGGACGATGAGATACATATCATTCATGTGGTAGCGATAAAGCTTCGTAATAACGGCTATGAGGTGCTATCGGCGGAGAACGGTGCCGAGGCCTTTGCGCTGGCTTGTAAAGAAAAGCCGGATATTATCGTTACGGATTTTCAGATGCCCGGTATGACAGGACTGGAACTTGTGCGGAAACTTCGACA
>CAYYFT010000211.1:0-3020 GCA_964471015.1 uncultured Pirellulales bacterium
TGGCTTATCCTCTCGGCGGCTCTGATTTGGTTCGTTCTCGTTATTCAGTTTCATCAACGGGCACTGGCCGAGCAGGAAAAGCTCGATATGAGCCAGTTGGCCGAGGGCAAGCAGGCTTCCACAATATTTCAAGCCAGGGGTGAGCGGGCTACTATGTTTGCTGTTGCTCAACGCCGCCTTGATTTGCTCGAAAAATGGTTCATTCCCATATTCTCAGCGATTATAGCCGCTTACCAGGTAGCCCTCGGGCTGTACTTATTAAAAGCTGTTCTGGCTGCCGCCGACTACGAGGGGAAACAACCCTTAGTTTGTGCTGCTTGTATGATGGCCATAGCGTTCGTCAGCTTCATAATTTCCCGCTATGCCACTGGTATGTCAGCCCAGTTGCAGTGGAAGCCCTTAAGGGCTGGCGGTAGCATTTTTCTCGGAATAGCCATTTTGTGTTTTGCGCTGGCTGTTGGCCTGGCGATGGCACAATTCAAGATTTTCGTCGTGATAAATGCAATCGACTTTATCGTCCCGGTCTTACTCCTTGTCTTAGGTGCAGAAACCACTCTGAATATCGTTCTCGACATCTACCGCCCAAGGCTGAAAGGCCAATATGCCAAAAGTGCTTTTGACAGCAGGCTGCTGGGGGTTATAAACGAGCCGGGCGGAATATTCCGGACCGCCGCAAGTGCCATCGATTACCAGTTTGGTTTTAAAGTTTCTCAAACCTGGTTTTATAAACTCCTCGAAAAGGCAATTGCACCTTTGATTCTTTTTGCTGCGGTTACGTTGTATCTGTTGAGTTGTATCGTCGTAGTAAACCCGAATGAAGAGGCAATAATAGAGCATCTCGGCAATCCCTTAAACGAGGCCGGCTGGGTCAGACGTGCCGAACCAGGATTGACTTTCAAATGGCCCTGGCCCATCGATATCGCCTACAAACATCCTACGAAAATGGTTTCAGAAATTAGTATTGGTTTTGTCCCTAAGTTCAAACCAGGTACTTATGAGCTGGACCGCGAGCCGCTGTTGTGGGGCAAAGCTCATTATGAGCAGGAATACCTTCTGCTCGTCGCCAGTGAACAGAAAAGCACAAAGCTGACCCCTGGGGCTGTCCCGGTAAGTCTCATAATTGCTACCGTTCCCGTTCAATACAGAATAAAGGATTTGTATTCTTTCATCTATAATCATAATGAGCCGGAAAAACTGCTTGAGTCTATCTGTTATCACGAGCTCACTAAGTTCGCGGCGAGCGCAAAGATTGAAGTGGATAGTGAAGCCAATATAAATCAGAGTCTGCTTGGAGCTGGTCGTGCCGAGGCCAAGCGCACTTTGACCAGCCGCATTCAGGCCGCCGCTGACAAAGCGGGCCTGGGTATTGAAATCGTATTTTTGGGCCTTCAGGGCATCCACCCGCCACCCGAAGTCGCAGAAGATTATCAAAAGGTTGTTGGTGCCGTCCAGAAGAAACAGGCACTCATCCTTAGTGCTCATGCGAAACGCAACAGAGATTTGAGTACCCTCGCAGGTTCTGTGGAAGAAGCTGACAAGCTTTATAGTCTTGCAGCTGAATACCAGCAGGCTAAGGAGAAAAACAGGAGCGAGGAAATCGAAGAGCTTGCCAATGATTTGGATTTGGCCTTCGCAGAAGCAAAGGGCGATATCTTTAGCACATTGCGGGCAGCGCAAAGCTATGCCTTTGAAAAAGCGATACTTGCTCGCGCAACGGGACAGCGCTTTGCCAGCCAGCTTAAAGCGTACAGGGCTGCTGAGGAGATTTACAAACAGGAACAGAGATTGGCAGTTCTTGAAGAGGCCCTCGAGAACATACGAAAATATGTTGTAGTTGCCGACCGGAATGATACACAGGTTTTTATATTCGATGCCAAGGAAAAACTAACGCCCAGCTTATATGAATTAAGTGGCCTTGAGGAGAGTAGCGAAAAATGAAAAATATAACCATTACAATTTTTGCCATATTGATAGTTGCCGTTATGGTGTTGTATTTTGTCTCGTTCCAGGTCAGGGAGATAGAATCCGCCCTCATAACTACCTTTGGCAGGCCTACCCGTGAAATCACCGAGCCCGGCTGGTATTTCAAATGGCCGGCCCCAATCGAGCGGGTCTATAAATTTGATTCCCGAATGAGGGTCTTCGAAGCCGACCTCGGCGAGACAACAACCAAAGGGGCTGTGCCGATTATCGTAAACACCTACGTCGTTTGGAAAATTGCCGAGCCGCTCGCATTCTTCAACGCCGTTGGAACTATCAAGGAAGCCGAAGGAAAATTGCTCAGCCAGCTTAGTGATACGCAAAATAAGGTAATCGGTGGGCATTACTTCGCTGAATTTGTAAACAACGACCCTACAAAAATAAAGCTTGAAGATATTCAAGGCGAGATGCTTGCCGACCTTAAACAGCCCGTTAGAGCCGATTACGGCATTGAAATCAAAACCCTCGGGATAAAGCAGCTTAAAATCAGCGAGGATGTCAGCAAAGATGTCTTTGGACGGATGAGAGCTGAGAGGAACCGTAAGACCGAAGCTACTATCGCCGAAGGAAACGCCGAGGCTACCAAGATAAGAACCGACGCCGATTCAAAAAAGACGGAATTGCTTGCCGCCGCAGAGGCAAGAGCAAAGGCGATACGTGCTGAGGGCGACGCCGAGGCCGCAAAATATTATAAATTGCTCGAGGAAGACCCCGACTTCGCAATTTTTCTGCGGAAGATTGAAGCCCTTAAGAAATATTTGGAGAAAAGGTCAACCATTGTTTTCAGTGCTGATACAGAGCCGTTCGAGCTGTTAAGGGAAATGCCCGATATCAAACCGAAGAAATAATCCCGAGGATGTTAACCGGAACAAAATTTTAGGTGCTATGGCAGAACAAAATAACAAAAAGCTAATACCCCAATCGCCTGGAAAACCTGCTGGTGATGAGCTTGACGCCGCCGGTAAATCCCTGTCGGAGGCATTACGAATCAGCTTTATTATCCTGAAGATAATAATGGTTGTGCTCGTTGTTGTTTTTCT
>CAYYFT010000212.1:0-3006 GCA_964471015.1 uncultured Pirellulales bacterium
TATGCTCCACAATTGCCGCAGCATCCGAGGCCAGAATATATTCGTTATCGCCCACCCCCAAAATCAATGGGCTGCCCTTTTTCGCTCCGATGAGAATGTCCGGAAAATCGCTGCACACAATCGCCAGCCCATATGTCCCACTCAGTTCACCGAGCGCCTGCTGCACCGCCCATTCGAATCTGTTTTGACCGTCTCTCTTTTTCTTTTCTTCGCTTTTGTCGTAGAAGTACCCAATCAGGTTTGCTATCACTTCGGTGTCGGTCTCGCTCACAAATTTGGTTCCTTCGTTTTCCAGCCAAGTCTTCAGCGTCCCGTAGTTTTCGATAATGCCGTTATGAACAACTGCGATTTTGCCGGTATAGTCCAGATGTGGATGTGCGTTTAAGCTGGTTGGTGCGCCGTGCGTGGCCCACCGCGTATGCCCGATACCAAGCGTTTCGCTGCTGTCGGGCTTATCTAATATCTTTTCCAAAGCGTTGATTCTGCCGCTGCATTTTTTCACTTTTATTTCACCGTTGCTCAGCAGCCCCACACCGGCCGAATCGTACCCCCGATATTCCAGCCGCTTCAATCCCTCTATAAGGGTTGGCTGTGCGCTCTTTTTGCCCAGGTAAGCTACTATCCCGCACATTCATATTCCCTTTTAATCGCAGAAAGCTCAGCTACATAAATCGGCAAAAAACTCCCTGGCCTGATATCAATACAAAAATATACTGCAATCAATTTATTCTTGTTCTCTTTCATTGTAGAAAAATACCTCTCATACCACAAATCAGTTCCGCTTAATCGTCTGATAAATTGTTCTTATTTGACGTTCTGACAATTTTGTAGTTTAATGTCTTTTATGTTGGTTGTAATCGATTACAACGTGGGAAACGTCAAAAGCGTATGCAACGCATTCCGCCACATCGGCTGCGAGGCAAAATTAAGTTGCGCTCCTGCGGATATCGAAAGTGCTGATGGTCTTGTCTTGCCCGGCGTCGCAGCATTCGGATATGCTGTCAGCGCATTGGGCCTTCTGGCCGAGTTGATAAAAAAAATCGCTTTATCCGGCAGGCCTCTGCTTGGTATCTGTGTCGGCTACCAGATGCTTTTCGACCGCAGTTCAGAATACGGCCCGCACAAAGGCCTCGGATTAATCGCAGGCAATGTCGTCCCCATCCCCGATACCCAGACAGTCCCCCATATGGGCTGGAACCTCGTAAAGCTCCCGGATGATATGGACTTGTTCGCAGACCTGCCGGAAGAAAAGCATTTCTATTTCGCGCACTCTTTCTACGCCGATGTTACCGACGCCGATGCCAAAATTGCCTATACCGACTATGGTTTCCCTATGCCCGCTTCCGTCCAGAAGGGCACTATCTACGGCACCCAGTTTCATCCCGAAAAAAGCGGCAGAATCGGCTTGAAAGTCTTGAAAAATTTCGCTCAAATTTGCAAACAGAGCCCCGAACGTAAGTGAAGGGTTACGATATACGATATACGATATGCGAGATACGAACTTATGTTGACAAAAAGAATCATTCCTTGTCTCGATGTTAAAGACAACCGTGTGGTCAAGGGCGTCCATTTCTTGAATCTCCGTGACGCCGGCGACCCCGTCGAACTCGGCGCAAGATACAGTGACGAAGGTGCCGATGAGCTGGTTTTCCTCGACATCACCGCCACAATTCGCTCTCGCAAAACAATAGTCGAACTCGTCGAAAAGGTTGCCGAAAAAGTCTTTATCCCGTTCACCGTTGGAGGCGGCATCCAAACGGTTGACCAAATCGACCAGCTTCTCCGAAGCGGTGCCGAAAAAGTCTCTGTTAATACCGCTGCCGTCCAGAATCCGAACCTGCTCACAGAAGCCGCTCAGCGTTTTGGAAATCAATGTGTCGTCCTTGCCATCGATGCCCGCCGCTTGAAGGAAAGAAAAGGCAAATGGCAGGTCACCGTAAAAGCCGGCTCCGAACCTACCGTTCTTGACGCCGTTGAATGGGCGGTTAAAGCTGAAAAGCTCGGCGCAGGTGAGATATTGCTGACCAGTATGGACGCCGACGGCACACAGGTCGGCTACGACAACGAACTCAACAAAGCCGTCTCCGATGCCGTCAATATCCCCGTAATCGCATCCGGCGGAGCTGGAAAACTCGAGCACCTCTACGATGCTATTGTTGAAGGTGGCGCAGACGCAGTCCTTATGGCCTCAATCACCCACTTCCAGAATTACACCATAACCCAGATGAAAGAATACCTCGCCTCCCGCGGCATCCCCATGAATCTATAACTTAAAAACCTTCAGGCTGCTATTGCCAAAGCCAGCCGAGTATTTTAGAAAGTGTCTAAATATGTCTCGATTTCCCATTCGGTTACTTGTTTCTTGAACTCGTCCCACTCTTTTGTCTTTACGTCAATATATCGTTCAAGCAAATGCTCTCCGAGGACCTCCTGCATGGGTTTATCTTTCTTCAGCTCATCCAGAGCTTCCAGCAATGACGTTGGCAGAACATCGATGTTTTTCCGAACACGGCTTTCATCATCGAGACTGTATATATCTTCTTCAACCGGCTCAGGCGGCGTCAGGTTGTTTTTAATCCCGTCCAAACCTGCTTTTAACATAACTGCAAACGCCAGATATGGATTACACGCTGGGTCCGGGCATCGAAGCTCAATCCTCGCAGCTTCGGCCTTGGCCTTGAACCATTTCGGAACTCGCAAAAGGGCAGAGCGATTCATCGCAGCCCATGTAACATATACAGGCGCCTCATACCCGGAAACCAACCTTTTATACGAATTTACCGTTGGGCAGAGAATCGCACACATCGCACCAATATGCTTTATCTGACCGGCAATAAAACTGTATGCGGTTTTTGACAGATTATATTTGTGCTCCTTGTCGTAAAAGGCATTTGTTTTTGCTTTAGTGTCAAACAAACTCTGATGCACGTGCATTCCCGAACCTGCCTTACCCATTACCGGCTTAGGCATAAACGTAGCGTGCAGATTATGCATTTGAGCTATCTT
>CAYYFT010000213.1:0-2996 GCA_964471015.1 uncultured Pirellulales bacterium
ACAGAATTGACGCTGAGTATTCAGCTAACCGGGTATCGGCGATATCGGATGAAGAGATGTTCGAATGGGTTCGGGAAGCTTTTGGCGATGATATGCCGCCATTAAGAAAATAGGGATATGGGATATGCTAAGGGACCCCGCAAAGTGGGAGTTGACCCCCCTTAGGGGGAACCCAAGTGTTAATTATGCCGGATAAAAATATCAAAGCGGTATTGTTTGACCTTGGCGAAACGCTGCTCAACTTCGGCAGGGTCAACACGACCCGTCTTTTCCGCCAAGGGGCCAGGTTGTCATACGATTTTCTGAAGAGTTGCGGTCAGCCGGTTGGCAATTTCAAGTATTATTGCTGGCGAAACCTGATAGCCCTGCGCATACGACACTGGCTTTCCAATATAACGAAAAAAGATTTTAATTCGCTGGCTTTGTTAAGGGGGATAGGCACTAAAAAAGGTATCAGGTTGGACAGGCAACAGTGGCAGCATTTTGCGTGGCTCTGGTACGAGCCTTTGAGTAAGGTCAGCCAAGTTGAGCCGAAAATAAAAGAGACTTTAACCGCACTTAAAAAACTGGGCCTTAAGCTTGGTATAGTTTCCAATACCTTCGTGGCAGGTAGTTCTCTGGAGAGGCATCTGGAACAGTTAGGTATATTGGATTTTTTTTCGGTTCGAGTTTATTCTTACGAATTCGATTTTCGCAAGCCGGACACTCGAATTTTCAAGGTCGCCGCCAGGAGAATCGGTGAAATGCCGGAAAATATAATGTTCGTGGGAGACCGCATCGATACGGATGTTAAACCCGCAGCCAAAACCGGTATGCGAGCGGTTCTGAAAGAAGCATATACCAATACGGGGAAGAAAATTCCGAAGAGCGTTTGGAAAATAAATTGGCTTTCTGAGCTGCCGGGGCTGGTAGAAAAAATCAACTGTGAAACGACATCCGTCGTTCTGAGCGGAACGAAGTGAAGCAAAGAATGACAATTTGCACAAATTAACGTTTTGGTCTATAATTACCCTCAAAAATCCAAAAGGAATTTTATATATGAGCATAACCGATGTTGCCTATCAGAAGTGTATTAATCCAGATTGTGGAGCCCGGTTCGATTGCAGACAGGCGATGTTCAAGTGTCCCAAATGCGGCGAGCTGTTAGATGCACAATATAACTGGGACAAAATTGAGGTTCCCAATAAACTAAGCGATTTTGCCAAACGCTGGGCAAAAAGAGACAACCCTCTGGATTTCTCAGGGGTGTGGCGATTTCGTGAGCTACTTAACTTCTGTGAAGACAAATACAAAGTAACCATAGGCGAAGGCCAAACCATACTACAACAAAACGATGCCGTCGCTGAGTATGTTGATATGAAGCGGGGGTGCTTATATCTGCAATATGAGGGGCTAAATCCATCCGGCTCGTTCAAGGATAATGGTATGGCGGCGGCGTTCAGTCATGCAAAAATGGTCGGGGCAACATCCAGCGCTTGTGCATCGACAGGTAATACCTCTGCATCGGTGGCTCTGTACGCACACCACTGCGGACTTAAATGTATAGTCTTTATCGGCTCGGGCAGGATTGCTTTCGGCAAACTCAGCCAAGCTATGGATTACGGTGCTCAAACGATTCAAATAGACGGGGATTTCGATGACTGTATGCGGCAGGTTCAGGATGTATGCACAAAGCTCGGGCTGTATCTGCTCAATTCACTAAATCCGTTCCGGCTGGAAGGTCAAAAGACCATAATGTATCGAATCATCGAAGGACTGGGCTGGGATGTGCCGGACTGGATAATTGTACCCGGTGGGAATCTTGGCAATTCGAGCGCCTTCGGCAAGGCCTTTTCCGAATTAAAACAGCTCGGGCTGATTAAACGAATACCACGAATGGCGATTATTAACGCCACCGGCGCCGACACACTGACCGAACTGGTGAATAACAAAAAGCTTGTCTGGAACGACAGCAGGGTTGAGCAGGTGATTATTGACGATTATTATGCTGATTTGACGGCCCGTGGTTTTTCACCGCATACCTGTGCCTCGGCGATAGAGATTTCACGTCCGGTCAATCTGAAGAAGTGTCTTCGAGCGATTGATATATGTAACGGCGTTGTGCGTGCGGTAACGGACGAAGAAATTTGTGATGCAAAGGCGATTATAGGCAAACACGGGCTGGGCTGTGAGCCGGCTTCGGCAGCGACGATTGCAGGATTGAGGCACCTGCGTTCAGAAGGTATTATCGAGGCCGACGAGCGAGTTGCCTGTGTGCTGACAGGCCATCCGTTAAAAGACCCCAACGTAACGGTTAATTACCACAAGGAAAAACAGGGCAAATTCAGCAATTCGCCCATAGAGGCCCCTAACAACCTCGATGAAATAATCAAATTAATTAGTTGATTGTTCGAAAACTCAGCGGGACAAGATTACGGAATGGAAGACAACCAGGGCAATTCCAAAAGAACGAAGGGTCTTATCATCTGTGGTGTATTGGCACTTTCGGCAATAAGCGCATCCTGGACGCTCTCCGGCAGGCCGCTTAATAATCACGAGTGTTTTGTTTCGATTACTGCACGAGAGATGCTGCAAAGCGGCGATTGGGTTATGCCCACCTGCAACGGGGAGCCTCGTCTTCAGAAGACGCCTCTATCCTACTGGCTTGTGGCAGGTTTAGCTCAAATAACCGGCAGGGTCGATGAATTTACTGCCCGGCTGCCAAGCGTTATTTTCGGGGTGCTTTCAGTCGCAGCCATTCTGTACTTTGTGAATCAGTGGCTGACGTTTCGCATTGCGGTGATTTCCGGGGGAGTTTGGGCAACATCGCTGGGTTATATCCGCTACGCCCATAATGCTCGGCCGGAAATGGCTTTGACATTTTTTATTTTGCTGTGTTTTCTAAGTTTCTACTCGGCAGTTACTGCGAAAGGCCGGGGTAAGCAGGTTGTATATATGCTTGTCTTCTGGACAAGCTTTGCTCTTGCAAACCTGGCCAAAGGGCCTGCTCCGCTGCC
>CAYYFT010000214.1:0-2992 GCA_964471015.1 uncultured Pirellulales bacterium
GAGGATTTTTTAAGGACTTTTGGTTTGGTTGAATTTCGTGTTCGCCATCACGATACTATTGCGCGAATCGAGGTTCACCCGAAAGATATGGATAAAATTATGGCCGAGCCGGTTCGCTCAAGGATAGTTGAAAAGCTAAAAACCCTTGGTTTTAAATATGTTACGGTGGATTTGCAGGGGTTTCGCAGCGGCGCACTGAATGAGCAATTGACGGAAGACGAGAGACGAAAAGCTGAGTAAAAATGGGGGCGTGGGGTGTTAAGTTGTTGCAACTGGGCAAGATAGGTAGTTAGGAGGAGTGAAAAATGCGAGCAAGTCTTTTCGTAAAATGGCCTGGAAGGGGTCAACGGCGCTATTTTATGAGCAAACGTTCAAGAACATTCAAAAACGTTCAAAAACTGTATAGAAACGTTCGAAAAAAGCATAGAAACATGCAAAAACTGTATGGAAATATTCAAAAACTGATGCAAAATCTTCAAAAACAAGCAAAGATTTTGCAGTTTTTAGTTCGTTGTTCATAGTTCGTAGTCAGTGGTTGGTAGTTGGTAGTTCGTAGAAAAGTTCAGCCACAAGTTGCCTAAATTAACATGTTTTTTTGACATTGACGAAGGTTGAAAATGGGGTAAAATTTATTGAGCATCTAGGGCATGCTTCGCACAACGGCGGAGAGAAAACATCGCGGAGTGGCGGTTTATAAAGACTGTATAATCAACGTTAGCCGGGAGGATGTAATATGTCAGATGAACTCAGAAGATTGTTGCTGATACTTGCAATCAGTTTGCCAGCTGGTTTGGTCATAGGAATAGCATTGCGCAAGCTTTTCCCTGCCTGGTGCAAGCGATACGCGAAGTTCTGCCGTAATAGACAGTGGAAGCTTTTTGCCTTCGGTGTTCTTTTATTCGGAGTTATGGGGATAGTCTCCTTTTTGCAGAACATGCCATACTTCGGCGTGTTTTTCCTGATCTTTTGCCTTTTTGAACTGTATGCTTTCTTTGCCTTTGGTTTCAAGACATTGACACCAGAACAAGAGAAACAAATCGATGAATCTAATCCAAGGAAACTCCGGCCGTTCAGGTTCTGGAAGAAAGAGAAACCCGGCTAACAAAATCTTGGAGGATACTGTCGCCAGACACGCCAGAAGCTCAAGATTGTCGTTCCGACGAAATCTGAGCAAGAAGACCAGCCCGACGCGAAAGACGAAACGAGCAGCACAACTGATTAACGAAATACCGCGCCTTTGTGCCCCTTCGACAAGACCAGCGTAAACAAGCTCAGAATGACAAGGTCATTTTTTGGGATTGAGGGATTAAGGGGTGATAATTGGCTCTGCTTTTTCCTTGATTTGCAACCTGAAAAATTATATAATGCTACAAACAACAATAATTTTTCGGAAGGAGGCCAAAATGAAAACCCTAATCTTAATTTTTAGCTGTCTGCTGTTAGCCATACCTTCTCAGGCAGCAGAAAAGCAAAACCAACTTGAGGAACAAAACCGGCGGTTAGAAGAGATAGAAAAATACGTCGCGCGCCGCTACCGCGAGATAGAAAACTATTACACAGACCAGCTTATTGAAGTGAAACAGAACTCAGAGACAGAGATTAGACTGCTCGAAGTCGCTGACAAGCCGGTCTATGCCAGCCTCGCTGGGCAGGCTGAAGTAGCTAAAGTTGTCTTGCACATCAACGACTATGGATATACAGCACGCAGGTATCTTGTAGCTAAAACTGAAAGAATGTTGCAACTTAAAGACGATTTTGGAGACAGCTTCGAAATATCATCTAAACGGTTTGCGGTGGCACAAAGCCGAATAGCCGAAAGAAAGAACCGGATATTAGCGAAGTTGAAGTCAGAAGCTGCAAACCTTGAAAGGCAAAAAAATTATGCCTTAACCGTCACCCTGCCGAAGCTTGAAAAACGCCTGAAACAAGACCTGCTAAAACCTGAAGCTGAGCCAACGCATGGGCTGGTAACTGGGATAGTTTATTTGGCGGACAAGCCTTCCGCTATCGTTGACCGCAAAATAGTCCATGAAAGGGATGTAATATACGGCGTGACGGTCGTGAAAATATACAAAGACAAAGTTAAGTTCAGCAAGAAGGGCAAGAGCTGGGAGCAAAAAGTCCAACAGAGCCCGGAAGCTTACTGGAAGTAGCCGAGCCAACCACGCTCTTGCTGCTCGGCTTGGGTGCGGTGATGTTGAGAAGAAAGCGCTATTAATGTGTAGTGCCCACCCCAAAGAGATAGCAGACGGCCCCGATGGGATAGTATAGGACACATCCCACAGGGCAGGCGCATCTCATAGCGCAGGCAGTAAATCCCGATAAATAACATAGGGACAAGTTGCCGAGGGTGTTTTTAATAGATCCCTCCACTTCGGTCGGGATGACAAAATGGATTCCTGCTCCCTTGGGGACAAGTTTTACAGGAATGACAGGCGAGATTGCCGCGCTTCCTCCTTCGCAAATGCTACGGAGGACAAGTCGCTCGCAATGACCCCGATGAGATAGCGCATCTCACGGGGCAGGCAGGGCAAGCTGGCGGAGGCAGCGGTGATAGTCGCTGCTTGGTTTGTGACTTGTGGTCTGGGGGCTAAACGAAGCGAACCGTGCGGGGGGATTATGAGTATAAATAAAGAGAGTTTATTGTTCATAGTTCGTTGTTCATAGTTCAGAGTTCATAGTTCATAGTTTATTGTATATATTCATTGAGCAAGAGAGGGCAGTTAAAAATGGGGACAGAAACAGGATTTGTTAAAAAATGGTGGGTGTGGGTTGCGCTGCTTGTGTGTGTTGCTATAGGGAGCGGACTGGGAAGAAGATTGCTATCACTGCCGGCCAGAAAACCAATATGCAGTATAGGGCAAGGGCAGGTTTGCGGTACGGCGTCAGGACAGGAGAAGCAAAATATGGACAGGAAATTAACGGCTGAGGAAGAACAGGTCATCGTTCATAAAGGAACGGAGCGGCCTTTCAGCGGTAAATATAATGACCA
>CAYYFT010000215.1:0-1427 GCA_964471015.1 uncultured Pirellulales bacterium
GGTGATTTTGCCGGAGAGTATCGCAGGCAGAACAACTTCAAGGTTATCGCAATAACCGGCTCGGTTGGCAAGACAACCGTAAGGCAAATCATCTATCACGTCTTAAGTCGGCGCTATCGTGTCTTTCAGGCGCCGAAGAATTTTAATAATAATATAGGCCTGCCCCTTACACTGCTCGGTGCCGACCCCCAGGATAAAATCGTTATCACCGAGCTTGGCAGTAATCACCCGGGAGAGATTGCCTGCTTAACCCGAATCGCTCTGCCGAACATCGCAGTCGTAACCAATGTTCACCCCGCTCATTTAGAGGGCTTCGGTGGCGTAGATGCTATTGCAAAGGAAAAGCTCTCCATTTCAGAAGGACTCCCAGGCGATGGCACTTTGATAATCAACGCTGATGTGGTTAAATGGTTAAATGGTAACTGGTTAAATTACCAATTACCGATTACCAATCACCAGGTCATAACTTTCGGAATATCGAGTAATGCCGATATACAGGTGCAGAACATTGCTTACAAGACTATCGGTAGCCGGTTCACTATCAATGGTGCCCGGGTGTTTTTGCCGTTACCCGGAGCGGGCAACGTTGAAAGTGCTCTGGCCGCCTGGGCCGTCTGCAGCCAATTTGGAATAACCATCGATGACTTTGCTAACGCCGTAAAGACTTTACCGGCTGTTCCTATGCGGGCTGAATTGTTGCAAATTGGAACGCTGATTGTATTAAATGACTGTTATAACGCAAATCCTGCATCGATGAAAAATGCACTGGACATATTGGCCAACCTCGCCTCAAAAGAAAAACGCCGCTCGGTTTTTATCTGTGGAGATATGGCCGAACTCGGCCAATATACACAGGCTTTGCACGCCGAGTTGGGGGCTGCCGTTGCTCAGGCCAAAGTTCAGCTTCTGTTGACCGTTGGTAAGTCCGCAAAAATCATCGCAGAGACCGCAAAAGACACTGCAAAATACGAGTTGCGAACAAAATCTTTCACGGACACCCTTTCAGCTTGTAATAATCTCGAAAAATTCATAAAAGATTACGATATAGTATTAGTCAAAGGCTCCAGGGTCAACAAACTGGAAATGGCCACCGAGAAACTAAGAGGGCTTTTTGCGTAGCTCGATGCAGGATGCTGTTTGAGTCCGGCCATAACGGACGGTCAAGCGGGCATCGAGTATCGAGTATCGAGACACGATATGATATACCATTTGTTATGGCATCTCCGTGACGTCTTTACTCACAGGCTGGGTTTTTATGCCTATCAGGACGTAATGTTTCGTTCTGTAGCAGCCGTCTTGACCAGCTTTCTTATCGCAATTTTGCTCGGTCCTGTCATTATTCGTTTCTTGATGCGCAAAAAAATCGGCGACCGCCCGGAGTTTCATCATGCCGCACTCAACGAATTAACCAGGGAAAAAGCCAACAC
>CAYYFT010000215.1:1527-2973 GCA_964471015.1 uncultured Pirellulales bacterium
TTGGCCAATTGGATGTTTGTGTTGATAGCGATTTTTTACATATCCGCCACCAGCAATGCCGTCAACCTGACCGATGGGATGGACGGATTGGCAGCCGGCTGCGTGGGAATGGTTTCTTTGGTGCTGGCGGTGCTCTGCTATGTCGCATCCGAGACAATGACACGTACCAGCCCAATCACATGGTCCAGTTATCTCCTGCTCCCTGCTATTCCCCACGCTGGCGAGTTGAGCATCTTTTATTCGGCAATCTTAGGCGCCGTGCTCGGCTTCTTGTGGTACAACTGCCATCCTGCCCAGACCTTTATGGGCGATGTTGGCTCGCTGCCGTTGGGTGCGGCGATGGGCTACGGCGCGCTCGTAACGAGAAATGAAATCCTGCTTTTAATTATTGGCGGCGTATTTATACTCGAGCTTGTTAGCGTGATTCTCCAAGTCGGTTATTTCAAATACACTGGCGGAAAACGACTCTTCAGATGCGCCCCCATCCATCATCATTTTCACCTGATTGGTTGGTCTGAGCCGCAGGTGGTTGTCCGTTTTTGGCTTTTGGCCGCCGCCTTCGCTGCTATCGCCCTCGCCACACTAAAAATCCGCTGACGCCGAAGTGCGGGGCCGGGACGAAAAATTTTAGTTCTTATGCATCGTAATCTTCTTCGATGTGGATTTGGACGTTCTCTCTGTAGCCCTGCGAATCATCGGAATTGATTTTGTTTAGTTGCCTCTGTGCCAAAAAGATTTTGATAGCGGTAGCCCCGCAACCGGCTCCCACAATAAAAAACACCGCCGCCGCAAGCATCGCAAAAAGTGCCGGCAGTGCAAGGATTAAAATCCCAAAGCCGATTAACAACAGCCCAACGGTAAAAATCCCCGCTGCAAGACTCCTCGATGCTTGAGAGATTGCATTTGTGTAAAAGCGAAACATTTCTTTTTCCTTTAATTAAGAAAAGCGGGCTCCTCTGTGGAGCCCGCTTACGTTTGCTCACTTTTAATACATTCCGCCGCCGGGCGGCATCGCCGGCGCCGCTTCTTTTTTCTCGGGAATCTCGCTTACTATCGCATCGGTTGTCAACAGCAGTGAAGCAATGGATGCACCATTTTGCAGTGCAGCTCTCTCGACCTTTGTCGGCACAATCACACCGAACTTAATCATATCACCGTATTCTTTGCGCAATGCATCGTAGCCGAAGTTTCTTTCCTTGCTTTCCATAACCTTCTGCGCAACAATCGAGCCGTCCAGCCCTGCGTTCGCAGCGATTTGCTTAATTGGTGCTACCATCGCTCTGCGAACGATATCAATGCCGATTTTCTCATCGCCGGTGGTCTTGATTTTATCCAGCGCTGATAGAGTTCGCAGCATTGCCACTCCGCCCCCGGGCAGGATGCCTTCCTCAACTGCCGCCCGGCAGGCATGCAATGCGTCTTCTACGCGGGCCTTTTTTTCCTTCA